>DATISI010000336.1:0-2424 GCA_035581745.1 Clostridiaceae bacterium | reverse complement strand
ACAGACATAGTGCGGCGGAAGGCCGTTGACCTCTGTGATTCCTGTGAAGGTCGCGACCAGGGAGGACCCGACGGATCCTCTGGAACCGACCAGATAGCCATCGGATAGGGATTTCGCGACAAGCTTGTGCGCGATGAGGTACAGGACGGCATAGCCGTTGGAGATGATGCTGTGGAGCTCCTTGTCCACGCGCAGCTGCACGATTTCCGGGAGCTCATCGCCGTAGATCTCGTGAGCCTTCTGCATGGTCATGGTCCGGATCTCCTCATCCGCACCTTCGATCTTTGGCGGATAGGTTCCGTTCGGGATCGGGAGCAGCTCTTCGGTCATGTCCTTGATGAGGTTGGTGTTCTTCACCACGATTTCGTAGGCCTTGTCCTTGCCGAGGTAGGAGAACTCCTGGAGCATCTCCTCCGTTGTACGGAAGTAGAGGTCCATATCGTCATCCACATCAGAATACCCCAGTGAACCCAGAAGGATCTGCCTGTAGATCTTGTCTTCCCTGTTGACATAGTGGACATCTCCGGTGGCCGCAACGAGCTTGCCCAGCTTCTCCCCGAGCGCGATGATCCGGTTGTTGAGTCCTCGGAGCTGTTCCCTGTCCCTGATCCGTCCATCCTTCATGAGGTACAGGTTGTTGCTGTCGGGCTGGACTTCGAGATAGTCATAGAAGGAGGCGACTTGTTCGATCTCCGCTTCCGTCCGTCCTTCAAGGATATAGCGCATGAGCTCGGAGTTCGCACAGGCGGAACCCAGGATGAGTCCCTCCCGTTTTTCCATAAGCATGGATTTCCGGATTCTCGGTTTCTTGAAGAAGGTGTCGATATGGGAGGAGGACACCATCTCATAAAGGTTCTTCAGTCCCGTCATGTTCTTCACGAGGATCACGGTATGGTACATCGGAAGCTTGCTCACGTCGGCATTTTCCCTGCTTTTCGCATTGAGCTCCTTCAGGGAGTTTATGCCCATGTCCTTCATCTTCTCGAAACTCTTCAGGAGGATGGACACCGTGGTCATGGCATCATCCACAGCACGGTGATGGTTCCCCATGCTGACTCCGAGATGCTTCGCGACGACATCGAGCTTGTGACGTTTCAGTTCCCTGTACAGGAAACGTGCCATAGGCACCGTGTCGACGATGGGGTTGTCAAAAGTAAGACCGTAATCCTTCGCGTTCTTCCTGATGAAACCCACATCGAAGTAGGCATTGTGGGCGACCAGGATGGAACCCTTGATGAATTCCAGGAAGTCCACGATGACTTTGGAGATCTTTGGCTGACCGATGACCATGGCATCCGTGATCCCGGTGAGTTCTGTGATCTTATAGGGAACGGGAACACCCGGGTCGACGAAGCTGGAGAAGCGGTCTACGACCTCTCCCCCTTTCAGCTTGACTGCGCCAATCTCGATGATCCTGTTGTTTACACTGGAAAAACCGGTGGTCTCGATATCGAAGACCACGAATTCATCGGATTCCTCCTTCAGGTTGGCGGCGATTTCCATGGAATCGTTCACCACATAGGCTTCCATCCCGTAGATCGCTTTGATCCCAAGCTTCTTTGCCGCTTCCATGGCTTCAGGATAGGCCTGGACGACTCCATGGTCCGTGATGGCGAACGCTGTATGTCCGAACTCCTTCGCTTCCTTCATGAGGCGGGAGATCGGGGTCAGCGCATCCATGGAGCTCATGGAGGTATGTGCGTGAAGCTCGACGCGCTTTTCAGGACTCCTGTCCTTCCTTTTCACCTTCTCCAGCCGGTTGAGGTCCTTCGCGATCATCGCGAGTTCCTTGCTGTAGAGGTCAAGCGTCACATTCCCCTTGAGTTTAAGGTAGCTGCCTACCTTGAGCCCTTCGAGGACCTGCTCCTTCTTCAGGAACATCTTCACCTGGAGGGAACTGGTGCCATCCGTCACGAAAAGCACTTTCAGCACTTTGCCGTTCTTGAGCTCACGTTCGTCGATCTTGAAGACCTCTCCGCAGATGATGGACATCCCGGAATTGTCATCCAGGTCGCTGATCGCGCACGGACTTTCCTTGATGTATTTTCCAAGGATGATGTTCTCGTCATCCTTCGTCCCCTTCGCATCCTTGGAATCCTTCGACTCCTGGGGCTCCTTGTACATCTTCCGTACCTGCTCAGCCGCCTGTCCCTGTGGTGCATTCCCTGCGCCAGGGGTGATGCCCATCTCTTTCGCGATGTCGATATCCTCCTTGACCGGAGTGTCCTCTGGAGTGAACTTCAGTTCAAGCTCACGCTCAAGCCCATAATACTCCTTAAGGTATTTCTTCACCCGCTTGTCCTGGTCTTTTCCTTTGAAGTTCCTGATGAGGACATCGCTGTAGTGCCTGATGCTCACCTTACGGTCATCCGCTTCGATCTTCGAGTCCTTCAGGAAACTCGTCGCCAAAGGGTCGTTCATGAA
>DATISI010000335.1:0-3581 GCA_035581745.1 Clostridiaceae bacterium | reverse complement strand
ACGAAAGCTGGATGGCGAAGTAGACCAGGCCGTTTCCATGAGGAAATCCGGTCAGGCGAAGATTCCGTCTTTTGAATACAGGATCACGTGGAGTTCGGAACTCATGGAGATTGTAAAGCGCAGGAAATTGTAAACAGCAGGAAATGATGATGCCGCCCGGGTCTTTGGGACCCGGGCGGCATTTGCACGCCTTGAACTCGCTATTGTAAAAGGACACTCCATTTGATACAATAGTTCGTGAAATACGAGAAAAGTCAGGAAGAGAAGAGTAGGAGCGTTGAATGCCAAAGAGAGCCCTGGTTTTGGTGGAACAGGGTGCAGGAGATCCTTCGAAGATGGCCTCTGAGCTTGCGTCCAAATAGTGAGGGCGTCACGGGTGCGACCGTTATATGGCAAGGTGGCCAGAATGGCCTCCTGGTAAGGTATCCTCCTGTGAGGGCGGATATGAACTAGAGTGGTAACACGTCTCAGACGTCTCTATGGCAAAGCCATAGGGATTTTTTTATTGTATAGGAGGAAAAAGCATTGAAAACTTTTTATATCACCACCCCGATCTATTATCCATCCGCAAATCTGCATATTGGAAACACCTACACGACCGTAGCGGCAGACGCCCTGGCAAGATACAAGAGGAAAGCCGGCTATGACGTCATGTTCCTCACCGGTTCTGACGAGCACGGACAGAAGATCCAGAGGATCGCGGAAGAGAAAGGCGTGAAGCCGATCGAATACGTGGACGAAATCGTCGCGGGCATCAAGGACCTCTGGAAGCTCATGAACATCAGCTATGACAAGTTCATCCGTACCACGGACGATTACCATGTCGAGGCGGTGCAGAAGATCTTCAACAAGCTCTACGACCAGGGAGACATCTACAAGGATGTCTACGAGGGCTGGTACTGTACACCGGACGAGGCGTTCTGGACAGACACCCAGATCGTGGATGGCAAGTGCCCGGACTGTGGCAGACCGGTCGAACGTGCCAAGGAGGAAGCCTACTTCTTCAAGATGAGCAAGTACGCCGACAGGCTCATGCAGCATATCAAGGACCATCCGGAGTTCATCCAGCCAGAATCGAGGAAGAACGAGATGGTGAACAACTTCCTGAAGCCGGGCCTTACGGACCTGTGCGTCTCGAGGACAAGCTTCGACTGGGGAATCCCGGTCTCCTTCGACAAGGAGCACGTGGTCTATGTCTGGATCGACGCGCTGTCCAACTACATCACCGCGCTGGGCTACGGTTCAGAGGAAGGTGACGGAGAACTCTACAAGAAGTACTGGCCTGCGGACGTCCACCTGATCGGAAAGGACATCCTGAGGTTCCATACCATCTACTGGCCAATCATGCTCATGGCACTGGATGTCGAGCTTCCGAAGCAGGTCTTCGGACATGGCTGGCTCCTGGTCGATGGCGGAAAGATGTCGAAATCCAAGGGCAACGTGGTTGACCCGGTCATCCTCGTCGAGCATTTCGGTGTCGATCCGGTGAGATACTACCTCTTAAGGGAGATCCCATTTGGAAGCGACGGACTCTTCACCAATGAGACCTTCATCAAGAAGACCAATGCCGACCTTGCGAACGACCTTGGAAACCTGCTTTCCAGGACCGTCGCCATGGTCTCCAAATACTTTGACGGCGTCATTCCGGAACCTTCCGTTCCAGGAGACTTCGACAATGAACTGATCACCCTCGCGATGAAGACTCCGGTCCTCGTCGAGGAATCCATCGCGGACCTCAGGATCCCAGAAGCCCTGGGCCATATCTGGACGCTGATCGGCCGTGCGAACAAGTACATCGATGAGACGACCCCATGGATCCTCGCAAGGGACGAAGAGAAGAAGGGAAGACTCGGGACTGTGCTCTACAACCTCCTTGAGGTGCTGAGGTTCTCCGCATCCCTCATCGAACCTTTCCTTCCGGAAACGGCGGAGAAGGTCAGGGAGCAGATCAATGCACAGGATATCTCCTTCGGAAGCCTGGAGTCCTTTGAAGGAACGGTCGTGGGCAGCAAAGTCGTGCCTGGTGCCGTGATCTTCCCGAGGATCGACGTCCAGAAGAAGCTTGACGAACTCGCAAGCCTCGGAGCCAAGGAAGAAGTGAAGCCGGCTGTCGAAGTGAGACCGCTGACGGAAGAGGTCACCATCGAGGATTTCGCAAAGCTTGACCTCCGTATCGCGAAGATCATCTCCGCTGAACCTGTCGAAGGCGCGAAGAAGCTCCTGAAACTGAAGGTGGACATGGGCGGCGTGGAGAAGCAGGTCATCTCCGGAATCGCACAGTACCACAAGCCGGAATCCCTCATCGGAAAGAACATCATCCTGGTCGCCAACCTGAAGCCGGTGAAGCTCAGGGGAGAACTGTCTGAAGGCATGATCCTCGCGGCATCCGACGACAAGAACCTCTATCTCGTCACTTCGGAAGGAAGCCCGGAACCGGGAACTGAGGTCAGATAAGAGAAGGCAGCATGGAATAGGTAACGTATGAATTGAAAAACACCACGGTGTCTCCTGAGGAGATGCCGTGGTGTCTTCTATTTCCTGGCTGATTTCTGGTTCTTGGTCTCTTTCCTCTTTCCGGCAGAAGGGCGGACCTTCTTGCTGGTGAAACCTGCATCTCTCTTGACGGGTTCGACAGTCTTCTTCGCTTTCGTCGAAAACAGTCCAAGCATCGCACTGAGATAGAGGAGAACGGAGAGAAGGCTCGCGGAGGATGCATAGTCTCCTGCGAAAGTGGAATTCGCGAGGGCGAGCATGGAAGAGCCCAGGAAGATCAGGGAGAAATACAGGTAATACCGGTGGGTCAGACGCTTTGTGGCCATTCCGACCAGCGTTGCGATGAAAAGTGCCAGAAGGAGCAGGGAGAGTAGTGCATATGGATCCATTCTTACCTCGCATGTCGTATTATTCTTGATTCTTCCTGAATGATACCATACCTGGATAGGGGAATCAATCGAGGACAGTCGGGGAATTGGAACCGGTTCACGCTTCCTTGTCTATAAAGGGCGTGGTCTCCTACGCCTCCGTCTGATGAGGCTGTGGAAAGCAGGCTGAAAACCTGCATATTGAGGATATGAAAGGCAGGGTGAAGTTGTGAAATAACTGTAAACACTTGACAAAAGGCTATTCTGAACGTATAATAGTATAGAACTTTAATTCAGTCCAGAGAGGCTGAGAAGATTGCAGACATCATATTTGATTATGAGAGTATAATTCTAAGGAGTTTAGTTATGCTGTACAATGCAATGGAAAGAGTTCGAAGAGGAAAACTGTAGCTTTCTTGAAAAGCATCATGGCCAAGTAAGGAGCTACGGGAAATCCCTATGGGGATATTTTTTTTGCCCATTTTTAGGGAAGGAACCTGTATTCCTGAACGGTCTTAATCATAGGAATGAGAATCCCCAGGCGGTGGAAGTGGAAGGCTCGTTGGAGTGAACTCCTCTTTTTCTCCACAGAAAGGCCCTTTTATGGAACCCAGGCATCTGCCTCGGCGCCGTAAAAGGGCCTTTGTCTATTTCCCCATTTTCTATGGAAGGATCAGGCCTTCAGTGCGACACGCCTGACTTCTAATAGGTTTGTGATGA
>DATISI010000334.1:0-2163 GCA_035581745.1 Clostridiaceae bacterium | reverse complement strand
TGCCGAAAGAGATGATGAGGATGCCGGCAATCTCCATGAGGGTCAGCGCTTCCCGGAAGAAGAGGAAGGCATAGAGGGCGGCAATGACGGGCTGTGTCAGGACAAGGATCGAGGACAGGGAGGCAGTCACCTTACCCAGAGCGAAACTGAGAAGTCCCTGTCCGAAGATCTGGGAAAGGAGCGCAAGTCCAAGCAGCGGATAGAGCGCATCCAGGGTCGTTGGAACCTGCAGGCCTTCGCGGACGAGCATGGCGACCAGGAGGACAGCACCTGCTCCGATAGAGCTCAGCAGCATGATGGCCAGGGCGTCGACGTTGTCACGCAGCCTGTAGACCATGAGGATGTATCCCGCATAGAACAGGGAAGTCACGAGGGCAAGGGCATCCCCGATGTAACGGAGCTCGGTCGGCTCCGCCTTTCCACTGAGCAGGATGACCACACCGCCAATGGTGATCAGGATGCTGAGCAGGAATTTGGCTGGAATCTTCTCCTTGAAGACGAAGAAGGAGACCGGGACCACGGTGAAGATGACGAGATTGGCGAGCAGCGTGGTGTTGGCCACGCTGGTATAGAGGAAAGAGATATTGAAGAGGATGATATCTGCCCCCAGGAACGCTCCGGCAAGAAGGATCTTCCAGATTGTCCTCCTGCTCAGCTTCCTGACCTTTGAAATCGCCAGGGGATAGAGGATGGGGAGGGAGAAGAGCATCCTGTAGAATCCTGTGCTGATGGGTGGAAGTGCGCTGAGACGCACGAAAATCCCGCCGAGGGCGAGGAAACATACCCCAAGAAAGATGAGGAGGACATGTCGTAGTTCGTTGTTGCGCTGCATGACGATACTCCTGAAGCTGTATTTTCTTCTGGCCCTGTCTTCTGGTATCTGTCCCATCCCTCCGCTTTTCCGAGAGGAGATGCAGGGAGGATCCCTGTTCCATGGATTCCCTGGACTTCATCCAAGAGCTGGCCGCTGTCTTTCCATTATCCTCTGGAGGGAGTATCAAGGCAAGTGTTTCTGCTATGAATACCTCGTAAAAGGAAGTATCCATTCTCAGATGACCAGGATGCCTCATGGAATGAGGAAAAATTCGGGATTGGCTACAAAAAACGCCGTACAAACGGTATGATAGAAGAGATAGAACAAAAGCGTGGCAGACATTGGGTTTCCTGCGGGGAGCCGCATGCCACAAATGGGGTGAACGTATTGTTGAGGGGAGAATTTTTCAGGATTTTGAAGGAATACCCGATGGTCGTGGCGGTGAAGGAGCAGGAGAAGCTCAAGGTGGCGCTGGATTCGCCGGCGAAGATCATCTTCCTCCTGTATGGGGACATCATGAACCTGAAGAGGACAGTCAGCCAGATCAAGGAGAAAGGGAAGATCGCCATCGTCCATATGGACCTCATCGAGGGACTGGACAACAAGGAGGTCTCCGTCCGCTTCATCAAAGAGAACACGGAAGCCGACGGAATCATCAGCATCCGGGCGAACATCATCCGTGCAGGTGCGGAAGCGGGACTCATCACCATACAGCGGTTCTTCCTGCTGGATTCGAAAGCTTTGGAGAACGTGCTGAAGCATATGGGAACGGGAAAGGCTGATGCCTATGAGATCCTCCCAGGCGTGATCCCAAAGACGCTGAAGAAGATCACCGCGGTGTCCAAGGTGCCCATCATCGCAGGGGGACTGATCCAGGACAGGGAAGACATCATGCAGGCGCTGGACGCAGGAGCGACAGCGGTATCCAGTACGGACAGCCGGGTATGGTTCCTTGCGGACAGGGAATCGAAATAGGGTTTATGGCTTCCAACTAGAGTGGGAAAATATTCCAGGCAGAGTTGAGAATTCGATGAAGTCTGAAGTCAGGTTAATGACATGTGGAAGAAAACTTAGAGGGGGATTAGGATGAAGAAATATGTTATCGCACTCGACCAGGGAACGACAAGCTCAAGGGCGCTGGTGTTTGACAAGGAACAGTCCATCATCGCGGTGGCACAGAAGGAGTTCAACCAGTTCTATCCCAGACAGGGATGGGTGGAGCACAATCCTATGGAGATCTGGTCCTCACAGTACAGTGTCCTGACCGAGGTCATGGCCCAGGGAGGAATCAGTGCGGAGGAGATTGCGGCGATCGGAATCACCAACCAGAGGGAGACGACAATCCTCTG
>DATISI010000333.1:0-3901 GCA_035581745.1 Clostridiaceae bacterium | reverse complement strand
CACACCAGCCACTGAGTTCTACATCAAGGACGTCTACGACCATATCATCCAGATCATCGATACGACGGAGACTTATCGGGAACTTCTGGCAGGGCTCATGGACCTGCATCTGTCGAATATCAGTTACAGGATGAATGAGGTGATGAAGGTACTGACCATCATCTCCACAATCTTCATCCCACTCACCTTCATCGCTGGTGTCTATGGCATGAACTTCGTCTACATGCCAGAACTTCGTTCAAGATGGGGATACCCTCTGACCTGGCTCGTCATGGTGGTCATCGCAGCGGGAATGATCCGATACTTCAAGAAGAAGGAATGGTTCTAACGAGAGGTTAAGCCTTGAGCACTCTGCAAATCACATGAGGGCGGATGGAATGTCAGGACGATGGCAAGGCTTTAGGCTAGGACGGAGAAGGAGGATGGAAGGATATGCGCAAGAAACTGGTCTGCACCGACCTCGATGGTACGCTGCTCAACACGCTTGGGAAAATTCCCGCGCTTAATCTGCACGCGATCCGGGAAGTGCAGAGACAGGGGCATCTCTTCAATATCTGTACTGGGAGGATCTGTCAGTCTGCCCGTTACTATGCCTCGCACTTCTCTGAAGCGACGACTGTCATCGCATCAGGAGGGAGCATCATCCAGATGGAAGGCCGCACATGGTATCGTGCGGAGCAGGACAGGCTGCTTCTCGAAAGGATTTACGACATCGCAGAGATGTACAGGACCACTTCGACCTTCCAGTCCGAAGACACCCTTTACATCTCAAGGCGGATTCCGGAATTCCTCACGAAGTTCGGTTCGAATAAGGGGGTACCTAAAGCCCATCAGGTTCTCGTTAAGCCTTTTTCGGGCAAAGCCGAATTCCTGGAGAACATCGGTTCCTATGTCTTCGTGTCCCTGATGTGTCTGAACAGGGAGAAGTCCGGGAGGCTCAGAGCGGAACTTTCAGCCATCAGCGGAATCTCTGTCACATCTCCTTTCCCGGGTGTCCTTGACGTCACCACCGTGCCGGTTGACAAAGGGACGAGCATAAGGAAGCTTGCGGACCATTTTGGGATCTCAAGAGAGGATATCATCATCTTTGGAGACGGAGAGAATGACCTTGCCATGACTGAAGTGGCAGGAACCAGCATCGCCATGGAGAACGCTGTACGGAGCATGAAAGAGAAATCCGACAGGATTGCACCTTCCAATGACAAGTCTGGGGTGGGACTAACCTTAATGGACATGTTCGGAATCCGGTAAGCGGGTAGGAAGCACATCGCAATTCTGCCTTCCTGGAAATAGTTTACATAATAAATATTATGAGAATTAAAATATTGTAAACCAAAATCATACTTCCAATGATCTCAGCTGACCCCAGCTCAACATCGATAGAAAAGGGTATACAGGAAAAAGGAATGGAATATGGAATAAACATAGGGAAATCCTCTGAAATATGACATAATGTTGTAGAGTCTGCCTGGATGTGCAGGATGGAGATATGAAAGATACAGGACCTGCCACAACCAGGCTTAATAGGAAAGGAGAAAATATGGGCAAGATTGATTATAAGAAGAATTACAGGGGAATCTATTTCCCAAAGAATGTTCCCACAATCGTAGATATTCCTGAGATGAGCTATATCACGATCGAGGGTGCCGGAAATCCTGGAGGAGAGGAGTTCAAGAAGAGTGTCGAAGTGCTGTATGCGCTGAGTTACGCGGTCAAGATGTCCTACAAGAGTGATGATGTCCCGGAGGGATACCAGGAGTATACGGTATTCCCGCTGGAAGGAATTTGGGACCTCGTGGATTATACGAAGCCCGTGACCGATAAGGACAACTACAAATATAAGCTGATGATCAGACAGCCAGACTTCCTCACCGAGGAGCTGTTCAACAGGTTCAAAGCCCAGGTGGAGAAGAAGAAGCCACAGCTCGAAGTCTCCAGGGCGAATCTCGAGACGATCACAGAAGGACTCAGCTGCCAGATCATGCATATCGGAAGCTATGACGATGAACCCGAAAGCTTCAGACATATGATGGAATTCTGCGCACAGAACCACTATGAGCGGATTGGGAAAACCCATAAGGAGATCTACATCAGCGACCCGAGATTGACTGAAGCATTTAACCAGAAAACTGTTCTGAGGTTCTGGGTCAAAGCAACGGATGGACCGGAAGCGGAATAGGGATTCCTGAGGATCGAATCCGAACATGAGAAGTACACAGGATTAGATTTCTCTGGCTTCTTCCACATGTGTGTCATGAGGAGCTTCATTCATTCGACCAAGGATTCTGAATCAAAAAGGCGTACAGTGCCAGACAGGGATGTCTGCAGGCTGTACGCCTTTTCAAGTGGGTGGTGTTGGGAAAGGTACGGTCGGGAAGTCAGTGATGCTTAAGTAAGGGAGGTAGAACCAAAGGGTTTTTGGGGGATGAGCACAAAAACGTCTGCGTCAATGTCCGAGAGGACGAATGCTGAAGATTTCAACGTTCAGGGAAAGGTAACAGCTTGCATATGGAATCTTCAAATTTCTCATGCAAAGCGCTGATATAATGAGGATAGGCTGACCCGGACGAGATTGTCGGTCACGGAGATCGACAGGTCTGTGGATGGTATCGATTGGTTCCCTAAAGGTTTTGGAACGATGCAGACCGGTCTGTGCAGGGTAAGCTGTGTCTTTTGCGGATCGTGTCAAGTTGAAGCTTTGAATCAAAAATAACATTGTGCAATACGATGATTTGCTAAGGAGGAAAAGAAATGTCGGATAAAATGACGGACAACCAGATGACCGTGGAAGTGAGGGGGATGGACATGGTGATGACGAGGCTCTTTGACGCTCCAAAGGACACTGTATTTCAGGCTTTCACCACATCTGAAGACCTCAAAGAATGGTGGGGCCCTAAGGGATGGACACTTCCTGTGAGCAGGATGGAATTCAAGGCGAATGGCTCTTGGGATTACTGCATGCAGTCTCCGACAGGGGAGATGAGTTGTGGGAAATCTGTTTACCATGATATCCAGGCACCAGACAGTTATTCCTATACGGACTATTTCACGGACGAGGCTGGCCGGATCAATCCGGACATGCCCGAGATGCGGATCTCCATGGATTTTGAAGAGTTGGAGGGGAGGACAAAGGTGTCGTCCCGTACGCACTTCCAAAGCCAGGATGACCTGAAGAAAGTGATGGATATGGGTGCGGAGCAGGGAATGAGGGAAACCTGGGACAGGCTGGATGACTATCTTGCCAGAAGGCCTCGATAGGATATGTTCCGGTGGAACGTGCAATAGAAGCTATGGAGATGCGAAATCTACAGGAATGAAGATGTCAGCAAGTCAAGACTAATTCACGAAAATCCTTTCACAAGAATTGAACATGGGCATGGAGCATGGTTCCTGACAGAAAAGACAGGATTCCATGCTCCATTTTTTTGATGAAATAAGTTTTAACATCATATCATAATTTGTTAACGAAACGACATAGGGATTAACACATTGTTAAAGTTGCGTGAAGTGATACCATAGTCTAAAGTCAATTGTTATAATTAAATTAAAGGTAGGATACCAATAAAATATCAGTTAACTAATTCAATTCGGCTTGTTACATAAAAATGAAAAAATGCATATTTAGAAGGAAGGTGTATCTCCATGACCTATGCTAGTGAAGGGCTAATCAATGAACACAGCTGGCTGATCAAGGGGTCAGAGATACTTGAGAATATGACGGAAGAGCTTGAACGGGGGGCGACGGTTGAAATCGAAGACCTGAGACAGATTGTCATGTTCTTCCAGCTATTAGCTGAAAAGTGTCACTACCCCAAAGAAGAACAGTACTATTTCGAACTGGTCCGAGCAAATTCTGATGAATATGGAGGATTGCTGGACCATCTTCTGGACGAACACCATC
>DATISI010000332.1:0-4278 GCA_035581745.1 Clostridiaceae bacterium | reverse complement strand
GCCCCGTTGTCAAAATTGATGAGGGGCATACGATTTGGAGGACAGGACGCCTCGAGTGTATCGATTTGGACTAGCGCAATCCTTAAAAGATGGACAAGTGTTCACTCCTGGAACGGTTGGAAGCTGAGATTCCCCTGGGATAACGATGCGGATAATAAATTGTAATCGGAAAAATCGTTCGGGAAATGGTTTTCGGTATCCGCTTCACTGTCTCATATTGGGAAAAAAGTAACGAGTCAAACAAATGTCGGGGTAATATAACCTTGTAGGGACAAGGATGAGGATTGTACAATGGAATCCGCGTGGAAATTCGGAAGAATTATCAAAATTTCTACAATAACTTGTATTTAAAACAACAATTATCAAAAATATAGTTGAAAGTCATTTTCATTTTGAGAATGTGTGATAATAAACGACTGGCATTCCGAAATTTTTAAATACAATAT
This sequence comes from Clostridiaceae bacterium, assembly GCA_035581745.1. GTDB lineage: Bacteria > Bacillota > Clostridia > Clostridiales > Clostridiaceae > Youngiibacter. The sequence continues at coordinate 3,832 of DATISI010000332.1, read as the reverse complement.
ATACTTGAACTGATATCAGTAGGCTAATAATGAATAATTTGTTCTATCAACTGGACGTAATGATGAAATATCTATTCATTTTACGAACATCTTGTCTGTATCATGGTTGAATGTGACTGAGACCCTATAGGAAACGGAACATGATGAAGTAGAGGGGAATTGCAAAAAGAGACAGGAAAGTCGTGAGCGCGGTCATGAAGGAAGCGTATCCCGCATCTCCGCCATAACGTCCTGCGACGATCGAGACAGAACCCATGACGGGGAGGCCCGCACAGACCACGAAGACCTTTTCCATGAGGTCAGGCATGGGGAAGACGAGGAAGATGAGGATCACGATCACGGGCGAGACGAGGAAACGGAGGAGGACGATGAGGACGGTGTCCACGGGGCTTCCCAGGTTGCTGAAGGAAAGGGATCCGATCATGCTGCCCATGTAGATCAGGGAAAGCGGGGTGATGAGGTCCTTCAGGTAGCCCAGGCTGGAGTCCAGGTATGCCGGGATGTGGATGTTGTAATAGAGGATGAGGAGTCCTACCAGGAATCCTATGATTGCGGGATTGATGATCTTGAGGAGCGAACCTAAAGAGAATGTGGATCCTGTTTTAGCCTTTGCAAGGAAGTAATTACCTACGGACCAGAACAGGATGGTGTTCGCGAGGAAATATAAAAGGAGATAGGGGACACCCGCATCTCCAAAAAGGCTGGTGATGATAGGAAGGCCGATGAAGATCGTGTTGGAGAAGGCTCCCATGGCGATGAAGGATCCGCCCCGCTTGTTGTTGTGGCGGCGCAGCCTGCTGAGACCCAGGCTGATCACGATCAGCATCAGCATCGAGGCCATGGCGATCAGGACGCCCTTGTAGGAGACCTTGAGGTGGTCGATGGTGAAGTTGGTGTAAGTGGTGTAGACCATGTTGGCAGGGATGACATAGGTCACGAGGAAAACAGATAGGAAGTTGTCGATCCTGAGGTCCGTGACCTTGAGGCGTTTCAGGGCAACCCCAAGTCCGGTGAGGACGAAAAGGGTGATGATGGTGTTAGTCGCTGATGCGGTCATCTAATTTCTCCTTCTGCAGATACGAAAACAATTTTTCTTTGGTGTTGTAGGACGGACTCTCCAGGACGAGCTCGAGGAGCCCCTGGAGGATCTTTCCCATGCGAGGACCGCTCCGGATGCCGATGGCCTTGAGGTCATCGCCGTTCAGGGCGAGGTCCTTCGTGGTAAGAGGGTCGTTCCTTTCGATGATGTTCCTCATCCGCTCCTCGAAAAGGCTGAGCTTGTCCAGGTGGGAATCGCCGGAGTCCGGCTTTCCGCCATGGTCCGCCCTTTTCAGTTCGAGGAAGAGGGGGAGGTTCTCCGGCCCCAGCCGGGTCAGGAACTTCTTCATCTTCACCTCGTTGTGCATGGAAGGGGAGACCATATGGAGTCCCACCAGACGGGCGACGAGATGGATGGTCCGGTTGTTGTATTTCAGCCGGGTGAGGCACGCCGTGACGATCTCCTCGGAGATGCGTTCATGGCCGTAGAAGTGCCCGACGCCATCCTCATCCAGGGTGAAGGTCCTTGGTTTCCCCGAGTCGTGGAACAGCGCTGCAAGCCTTATGACAAGATCCTTCGGGCAGTTGTTCACGACCTCCAGGGTGTGTGCGAGGACATCACGGTCATGGTGGACGTTGTACTGGTTGAAGTTCGCCATGGGCAGGAGCTCCGGCAGGACGTATTTCGCGAGGCCGAGGTCGAAGAGCATCTCCATCCCCCTTCTCGGATTGTCGGACATGAGGATGTTGTTCAGCTCTTCCCGGATCCGCTCCACGCTGATGAAGCGCAGGCCGTCCATCTCCTCGATGATGCTGAGGAGGGTATGCTCCTCGATGTTGAAGTCGAGGACTGTCGCAAGCCTGACCGCGCGCAGGATGCGCAGGGCATCCTCCTTGAACCGTTCCACAGGGTGCCCCACAGCACGGATCAGGCGGTGCCTCAGGTCCGCATAGCCATTGAAGGGGTCGATGAGCCCCTTCTCCTCATTGTAGGCGAGGGCGTTGATCGTGATGTCGCGCCTTCTCAAATCCTCCTTGAGGTCCTCGATGAAGGTGACGCTCTCCGGATACCGCTTCTTGATGTAGCCTTCCTCTGTACGGAAAGTCGTGACATCGAAAGCGCCGTCCTCGGTGATGACCTCGACGGTGCCGTGCTTGATTCCTGTCTTCACTGTCTTATGGAACATGGAGACGATGGCCTCTGGCGTTGCCGAGGTCGCGATGTCATAATCCTTGGGATCCTTGCCGAGAAGGACGTCCCGGATGGACCCGCCGACAAGGTAGGCGTCGTATCCCTTTGAAATGATCGTGTTGATGATGGTCCTTACACCACCGGGCATCTCTATATGCATGGAGCCTCCTTCATCAGGCAGCGGAGCGGATCTTCGCTCGGTCATGCCTGAAGCCAGACAAAGTCGTGCTGCGGTTGTCTATTAATTCGTTAATAAGGTATAATAATCATTATAGCATTAAAGGAAATGAGGAGTAATAAATGGAACTTCAAAATAAAAAAATCAGAGACTTTGCTGCCGGCGACAGGCTGGATGGTTTCTTCATCCTGAAGAAGGCCGACCTGAAGACGACAAACTCGAACGACAAGAAATACCTCGACTTCATCTTCGGGGACATCACGGGAGAGATCTCCGCGAAACTGTGGGATGTCTCGGAGGCCATGGAGGACATGTTCCGTGTGGGCATGCTGGTGAAGGTGAGAGGAACCGTGACAAGCTATCAGAACACGCTGCAGTTCAAGGTGGACAGGATCAGGGTCTCCGAGGCGCAGGACAATGTGGAGGCCCGGGACTTCGTCGTGTCTGCACCCCTTGAACCCGAATTCATGTTCGCGGAGATTAGGAAATACGCAGCGGCGATGAAGAATACGCACATCCGCGGCATCACCCTCCAGATCATGGACGAGAACAAGGAGAAGCTCATGTACTATCCGGCTGCGAAAAGGAACCACCACTCCATCCGGAGCGGACTCCTGTACCATGTCCTCACCATGCTGAGGCTTGGCGAACGGATCGCGGCGACCTATGAGGCGATCAACACGGATATCCTGTATGCGGGAATCATCCTTCACGACATGGAGAAGCTGAACGAGATGGACGCTTCCGAGCTTGGGATCGTCAGCGAGTATACCGTTGAAGGAACCCTCCTCGGACACATCACCCAGGGCATCATGAACATTGAGAGGGTATCCCGTGAACTGGGCACCCCGAAAGAGATCAGGCTGATCCTGGAGCATATGATCCTTTCCCATCACTATGAACCGGAATATGGAAGCCCGGTGAAACCGATGATCCTCGAGGCGGAAATCCTCCACCATATCGACATGATCGATGCCAGGGTCTTCGACATCACCAATGCGGTGAAGGACCTTGCGCCAGGAGAGTTCTCCGAGAGCATCTTCTCGCTGGAGCGAAGACGGATGTACAAACCGGACCTTGATGGAGCCGATAAGGCGTAGTCCGGAGAAGGCAGTACAGAATTGCATGCAAAGGGATAGAATCCGCTTGAAGGTACTGGAAGAGGCGGCCTGAATCCTGCAAAATGGAAATAGAGAGCCTGCGCCAGGGTACGGGAGTACCCTGGCGAAATGCAGGCGCAAAAAATGAGAAGAATCAACAGGTGAAGGAGAAGAAGATGAGCGTTGTAGAAAGACTGCTGAAGTATGTCAGCTACGAGACCACGTCGGATGACGAGAGCATGACTGTCCCTTCCACGCAGGGCCAGATGGTGCTTGCAAAGGAGCTCGAGAAGGAGCTCCAGGAGCTCGGGCTCGAGACCAACC
>DATISI010000331.1:0-2217 GCA_035581745.1 Clostridiaceae bacterium | reverse complement strand
CATCTGTGTGCATTATTCCTGGCCGGGAAAGCCAGGACGAGGACACAGAGGAATATGGTCACGATCAGTGCCCAGAACGTCCTGCTCTTGGTGTATTTGTGGTAATCAAAGGTAGAGACTCCGAACATGACGACGATGCCGCCTGCTGCGAAGATTCCCTGCCTGAGGAAGTCCCCATAAGCATCCGCGCCGTTCGTGATGTTCCTGTAGCTGCTGGCCGAGTAGACCATGAGAAGTCCGAACATCACCAGGGCGAAAACCGTGGCAATGAGGAAGAAGTCAGTCTCCTTGAGACCAGCCACCGCACGTCTCCGCTCGGTGACCTTTCGTTTTCCCACGCTTCTTCTCTTTTCCGCCTGCCTTTTCAGTCTTATTCTCTCTTCCATGGTTCCTCCTAGCGCAGTAGGTACATCAGTATGGCCATCACTCCGGTGATTCCGGAGAACACAGCGACAATCTTGGACTCCTTCCATCCGAGCTTCTCGAAATGATGGTGCAGGGGAGCCATCCTGAAGAACCGCTTGCCGGTCCTTTTGAAATGGAGCACCTGGATGATGACGGACAGCGTCTCGACGACATAGATGATGCCTACGAATACGAGAACGAGCTCCGCCTGGAGGAACAGGGCGATGATGCCCACGGCACCTCCCAGGGCAAGGGATCCGGTATCACCCATGAACACCTTGGCCGGATACTTGTTGAACCAGAGGAATCCGAGGAGTCCGCCGACAAGGGAGAATCCGAAAAGGACGACATCCTGGTCTCCGCCCCTTGAGGCCATGAGGATGTAGAAGAGGAGGACCATGACGGTGACCGAGGAGGACAGGCCGTCGATGCCGTCTGTCAGGTTCACCGCATTGGTCACTGCTGCGAAGAACAGGATCACGAACGGGATATAGAGGATCCCGAGCGGGATCACCTTGTCGATGAAGGGGATCCGAAGACTGTTCCCGATATCTGTCGACGTGCTGAGGTAGATTCCGGCGGCTGTCGCCACGATGATGAGGAGAAGCATCTTGTACCGGGCACTCAGCCCATCGGAGGATTTCTTCCTGATTTTCAGGTAGTCGTCGAGAAAACCGATGAATCCGAATCCGAACATCGTGAGGACCATGAAGATGACTTTCCCGTCCAGGCCGGAAAGGACTGTCGCGAAGAAGCCGGAAGTGACAAGGAAGATGATTCCGCCCATGGAGGGAATCCCCTGTTTGACCAGGTGGCTCTCTGGTCCGTCAAGCCTGACATTCTGTCCGAATTTCAGTGCCCTCAGCCTGTTTATGATGTAGGGTCCGATGATGATCGCACTGACCATCACGAGGACCATGCTTAATATTGGCAGATACATCCTACTCTCCTCCAAATTCGTCTAATACCGGAATGAACCTCTCGAAGTACATTCCTCTTGATGCCTTGAGCAGGATTGTGTCCTGTTCCATCAGGATCGAGCTCAGCTCTGCAGCCGCTTCCTCGAAGGTCCGGAATCCATAGAACCCCTCGTCCCCGAAGCCCTCCCTGAACTCTTTTATATATTACCCGAGTGCGATGAGGACATCGACGCCATTCTCTTTCGCGTACCGTCCAACACCGACATGACCACTGACGGTCTCGTTCCCCAGTTCCCGCATGGTGCCAAGGAGTGCGACCTTCCTGCCAGGGAAGGACATGAGATAGTCGATTCCGGACTTCATGGAATCCGGGCTCGCGTTGTAGCAGTCGTTGATGAGGGTGAGCTTCTTCAGCTCCATGACATCCATCCGCATCGAGCTCTTCGTCACATAGACGTCGCCCAGTTCCGCGTCCTTCATCCCCAGTTCCCTGCAGACGATATAGCAGAGGATGGCGTTCTGGACATTATGCCTTCCTGGGATATTGATCCTGATGTCATCCTTCCCGTTCACGATGAAGACGACTGAATCGCGGTTCAGTTCCTTTATCTTGGCCTTCACGTCCCCTTTGTCGATCCCTCCACGCAGGATGCGATAAGGCTTGCTTCGCACCGTGTCGAGGTATTCATCCTCGGCATTGAGGACGAGGAGGGATTCCGGACCGAAGAAATCCGTGATCTCCATCTTGGCCTTCAGGATATTCTCACTTGACCCCAGGCTCTCGATATGGCTCACGCCGATATTCGTGATGATGGCGATATCCGGACTCGCCACTCTTGCGAGGTTGTGGATCTCGAGCGGTGCGCTCATCCCCATCTCCAGGATCGCATAG
>DATISI010000330.1:0-2307 GCA_035581745.1 Clostridiaceae bacterium | reverse complement strand
GTCTCCTGGAGTGGAAAAGACCCGGGAGAAGGGGTCGTGAGCAGCTGGGCAGACCAGGCGCTTCGTCTGCCGGGATATTCCGCGGTGGTCAGGCAGCTCGCGTCCATTTATCAGATTCCACCCCTCTGGTCAAAGAATCGGAGCGAATGCGTCATGGCGCTTTTCGATGAACCCATCCTGGGAAATGCCATATGGGGACCAGAACCACCGACCACACTGAAGGCCTATGACCTGACACTGCCTGAAGGGGTTCACCCCGTATTGGAACGTCATTCCCAGCATCCCATGCGTCCGTATTTCCGTATTCCCGTCACGGCAGTACCTGCGATCAGGAGGCTCCTGGATGGCGCGGATGCTGATATGAAGGAGCTGAAAGCAGGAAGGGTCCGGAACCAGTTGCAGTACATCGTCGATGCCTTCTATCTGATGCTCGATAAACTGGAACTGGGAAGGGAAATCATCGGCATGATGGAAGGACGAAACCTGAAGATCCCCGATTTCATCCGGTTGGAGGATGAGGTCAGGGTCATGATTCAGCGCTATGTCCAATTGCAACTAGATTTCATCAGCAGATGGTTCGAAGTCGCAAGACCGTCAGAGATTTCCATTTCCCTCACTTATTTCGCACACATCATTTCCCGGCTGGATTACCTTCGTGACTGGCTCTCCATTCAAAGGGAACATGTCCATACAGAAGGTGTGGATTGGGTATTTGAAACCTATGAGACTGCCGGCTATAGGACGCTGTCAACGTATTGAAACGGATCCGGATGCCATTCCATGACAATCCGGATATCGACTTTCTTAGCATGGAAACATGCCAAATCTCAGAATCCCTCTACACAAGGGGTTCTGAGATTTTCACCTTTACTTCGTTCCATTTTCAAGTCATGTATGCTGTTGCACTTGCCTGGCACTCCAGATGATAATGTTCATACCTCACCAGTTTTTGAAATCGTCAATGAAAAGACCCCATGGGATTTCAGTCGGGACAGCATCTGGATGCTGTCTCCGCTTTCGTCTCATGGGGTCTTCTTGTTTGGTCTGAGGAGGGAACCCCAGGATACCTTGTCGGTCCCGTACTTCTCCCGGATATCATCCATGGCTTTCTGGACCTTCTCCGCCCGGACAAGTGCGGGGGCTTCTTTTTCTTCAGGGGATTCGAAGAGGGAAAGCTGATGGATGGCGTCCTCCTTCTCAAAGTCCGTGATGCTGATCCCAAGTAGGCGGACTGGTCGCTTCTCATCCCAGTTCCGTTCCAGGAGGTCGATTCCTGCGGCATGGATGCGCTTCGAGAGGTCCGTTCCGGGGATGCCCATCTGGCGTGTGATGGTGGTGAAGTCCTTGAACTTCAGGGTGATCTGTACGGTATGGCCTTTCTTGCCGCTCCTTCTCGCCCGGGTGGAGATCTCGTCTGAGAGTTCCATGAGGACCAGTTTCGCCTGTCCGATATCCGTCATGTCCTCCGAAAGGGTGGTGGACCTGCCGATGGACTTGATGTCCTCGTGGCACCGAGGAAGGATGGGGTCGTAGTCGATGCCATGCGCGTGCATATGATGGGCGATGCCGACCTTTCCAAGCCTTTTGCACAGGGTGTCCCGGCTGCATCCTGCAAGGTCCCCGATGGTCAGGATGTGCATGGCCTTCAGGGTCTCTGCGGTCTTCTCGCCGACACCGTACATGTTCCCGACAGGCATGGGCCAGAGCCTTGTCCGGATATCCTCGTCCCTGAGCATGGTGATGCCCAAGGGCTTCTTCATCTCGGACGCCATCTTCGCCAGGAACTTGTTGCCTGCGATGCCGATGGAGCACCAGAGGTCGAGTTCCTCCCTGATCTCTGTCATGATCCTCTGCGCCGCCTCGAGGGGCGGACCGAAGAGTCCTTCCGTTCCGGTCATGTCCAGCCAGGCCTCGTCGATGCTGTTCTGTTCGATGAGTGGGGAATAATGGGAAAGGATATCCATGACCTTTTCCGACATCTCCTCGTAGTAACGGTGGTCCGGAGGGACGAGGACAAGGTCAGGACAGAGCCTGAGGGCACTGTTTACGGTCATGGCGGTCCTGACCCCGCAGGCCCTTGCCTCATAGTTCGCGGCGAGGATGATTCCAGCACGTCTTTTGGGGTCGCCAGCGACCGCCGCGGGTTTCCCCCCGAGCGCCTTGTTCCTCCTGATTTCACAGGTGATGTAGAATGCGTTCATGTCCACAAGGAAGATGGTCTTCTGCATGCTGTTCCACTCGCTATCCATAAATTCCAGGTCCCTAAGGAGGCTTCAGTTCTTAAGCCCTCCGGGGGATGCTGTCTCC
>DATISI010000329.1:0-4688 GCA_035581745.1 Clostridiaceae bacterium | reverse complement strand
TACCTCGTAAGATTCGGCTATGGCGACGTGTACATTACGACGGTCTTCCACCAGTGGATGGGTGGATTCCCCGAGGACGAGGCGAGAGCCTTTGGCGTCATCTCTTTAGGTGCCACAGCGGCAGCCCTTGCGGGTGCGACCAAGGTCATCGTCAAGACCCCTCATGAAGCGCTGGGCATTCCGACTATGGAAGCCAACGCACAGGGCATCCGGGACACTAAGATGATTCTGAACCTCCTGAAAGGGCAGCGGATGCCGATGAGCCAGGAGCTCGGGGACGAAATCGCGATCATCAAAGCGGAGACAAGGTGCATGATCGAGAAGATGCTGGAACTCGGACGCGGAGACCTCGCAAGGGGAACCGTCGAAGGCTTCAAGGCAGGAATCATCGATGTGCCTTTCGCCCCATCGAAATACAATCATGGCAAGATGATGCCGGCGAGAGACAACAGCGGTGCGGTGCGGTACCTCATGCTGGGCAATGTGCCTTTCACGCAGGACCTCATCGACTTCAACAGGCAGAAACTCGAGGAACGCGGTGCTTTCGAACACAGGCAGGTCAGCTTCCAGATGACCGTGGATGACGTGTTCGCTGTAGGCAAAGGAAATCTAATTGGAAGACCGGAGGAAATGAAGTAATGAAGATTGTAGACATCATCTGCTCAGAAGGCAGGACAGGTTTTTATTTTGACGACCAGAAGGCGATCGTCGCAGGCGCAAGGCACGACGGGTTCATGTACATGGGAGAAGCTGTGACTGACGGGTTCAAGAGCATCAGGGTTCCAGGAGAGAGCATCTCCGTCATGCTGATCCTCGAGAACGGCGAAGTCGCCTACGGGGACTGCGCTGCAGTTCAGTACTCCGGTGCGGGCGGACGTGATCCGCTCTTCCTTGCGAAGGACTTCATCCCCATCATCGAGAACGACGTGAAGGCGGCGCTCGTTGGCCGTGAGGCGTGTCCCTTCAAGCCACTTGCAGAGGAGATCGACTGCATGCAGGTCAACGGGAAGAGGCTGCACACCGCGATCCGTTACGGCATCACCCAGGCCCTGCTCGATGCGGCCGCGAAGGGCTGCAGGATGACCATGGCGGAAGTGGTGCAGGAGGAATATGCGACTGGAGTCGAACTTAACCGGATTCCAATCTTCACCCAGAGCGGGGACGACAGGTACATCAACGCGGACAAGATGATCATCAAGGGCGCGGACGTCATGCCGCATGCCCTGATCAACAACGTGGACGAGAAGCTGGGCAGGCAGGGAGAGATCCTGAAGGCCTACATCGAATGGCTGAGGGACAGGGTCCTGCTCTACAGGGCTGATGAGTCCTACAGCCCGATCTTCCATATCGATGTGTACGGAACCATCGGCATCCTCTTCGACCAGGACCTGGAGAAGATGGCGGACTACCTGAAGACCCTGGAAGAGGCGGCAAAGCCTTTCACCTTAAGGATCGAAGGACCCATGGACAGGGGTGAAAGGACACTCCAGATGGAGGCGCTTCGTGACCTCACGAAAATGCTCGATGAGCGTGAAATCCATGTGGAGCTGGTCGCGGACGAGTGGTGCAACACCTACGGGGACGTCATCTACTTCGCGGACAACAAGGCTGGCCATATGATCCAGGTGAAGACACCGGACCTTGGCGGCGTGAACAACTCCATTGATGCCATCCTCTACTGCAAAAAGAAGGGAATCGGCGCGTACCTTGGCGGTACCTGCAACGAGACCAACAGGAGCGCGGAAATCTGCGTCAACATCGCCATGGCCTGCGGAGCCAAGCAGACCCTCGCGAAGCCCGGAATGGGCGTCGACGAAGGCTTCATGATCGTGAACAACGAGATGAACCGTGTGCTGGCCCTCTCAAGAAGAAGAGCGAAGGCGTAGACTGCCTGAAACAGGAAAATAGCTGACCGGATATCCTTTCAAAGGATACCCGGTTTTTTCCAAATCAGAGGGAATTAAGGTATAATGGGATGGAAATGACGTGGACATCCTGGAAAGCCAGAGGAAATGAAGAAGGAATCGAAAGCAGTCCAGATGGGAAAAGGCAGTGCAGGTGGGAAAATGACGACCATGATGGAACCACACAGGAAAGATGGAACAAAGACAGAATCATGTGGAACAAAGGCAAATAAGGAATCTATAAAGAAGGAAGGTTTGAGATGAGGACAGTAAGTGCCGTGAAAGTCACGGAAGAGATAAAGAGGCTGGTCATGGAGGCGAACTATTTCCTCCCGGATGACGTACTGGCATCACTGAAGAAGGGGAAGAAGGAAGAGAAGTGGATCCTTGCGACAGATACATTGGGAAGGATCATCGATAATGCAGAGCTTGCACAGCGGGAGCAGGTCCCCATGTGCCAGGACACCGGAATGGTGGTGGTCTTCGTGACCATCGGACAGGAAGTGCATATCGAGGGCGGCTACCTGGGCGATGCCATCAACCAGGGAATCCGTGAAGGGTATGAGGAAGGCTTCCTCCGGAAGTCTGTCGTGGGCGATCCCATCGAGCGGAAGAACACCGGAGACAATACACCGGGTGTCATCCACTATGAAATCGTACCGGGTGACCGGCTGAGCATCATGGTCGCGGCGAAGGGCTTCGGATCGGAGAACATGTCGAGACTGAAGATGCTGAAACCTTCTGATGGACTTGAAGGCGTGAAGGACTTCATCCTCGAGACGGTGAAGCTCGCAGGACCGAACGCCTGCCCACCCATGGTCGTGGGCGTAGGGGTCGGAGGGACCTTCGACAACTGCACCTATCTCGCGAAGAAGGCGCTGATGAGGCGACTGGATGACTACAACGAGAATCCTTTCTATGGAGACCTCGAGAAGTCGCTTCTCGAAGAGATCAACAGTCTGGGCATCGGACCGCAGGGATACGGTGGAATGACCACAGCGCTGAAAGTCGCCATCGAGTACTTCCCCACCCATATCGCGGGGCTTCCGGTCGCCGTGAACATCAACTGCCACGCCACCAGGCACAAGGAGGTCGAACTTTGATGGAGAAGAGACTGACCACCCCGCTCACGCGGGAATCGATCAAGGATCTGAAACCCGGAGACAGCGTGCTGATTTCGGGCATCATCTACACCGCGAGGGACGCGGCACACAAGCGTCTGATGGAACTCCTCGACAAAGGAGGCGAACTGCCTTTTGACATCCGTGGCGCGGTCATCTACTATGTGGGACCGACACCGGCGAGGGAAGGTGAAGTCATCGGCTCAGCCGGACCGACGACAAGCCTCCGAATGGACGCCTACACGCCAAGACTCCTGGACCTCGGCCTCATGGGCATGATCGGAAAAGGGGAACGGAATGATGCGGTCAAGGACAAGATCAGGGAACATGGTGCGGTATACTTCGGTGCCATCGGAGGCCTTGGTGCGCTGATCAAGAAGACCGTCCTGAGCTCTGAAGTCATCGCCTATGAGGACCTGGGCTCGGAAGCCATCAGGAGGCTGGAAGTCGTGGACTTCCCGGTTACTGTGATCGTCAATCCGGAAGGGGTGGACCTCTACGAGACAGGAAGGACCGCCTACCTCGAATGGGCGGAGAAAGAAAGAAACAAGTAGACGACAAAACAAGGACATGTAAAAGGAAAAGACGGGAAGCCCCGAAGAAGCGCATAGGATCATGCCTGACTTCTTACGGGGCTTCCTTTATAACGTGCCGGAGTAAATGAGCTTCCTGACGCAGGAAAACCGCAGTCATGGAGATTAGAAGGACAGGAATACAGGAGAGGCAGGAGAGAAGACATGGAGAGGAAAATGATGAAGATCCTGGTCACCGCATTCGACCCTTTTGGAGGAGAGAAAAAGAATCCCGCACAGGACGCGGTGAGAAAACTTCCGGATGAGATTTCTGGGGCTAAGATTGTCAGGATGGAAATCCCGACGGTGTTCAGGACGTCCACAGGCGTCCTGGAAGCGGCGATGAGGAAGGAAGGACCAGATGCTGTCCTTTGTGTGGGACAGGCAGGAGGAAGCGCGGCAGTGCGTATGGAGAGGGTCGCGGTCAATCTTAAGGATGCCCGGATTCCGGATAATGAAGGAAACCAGCCCGAGGACCTTCCCATCCAGGAAGGCGGACCTTCCGCTTACTTCTCCCTGCTGCCGGTGAAAGCAATGGCTGAGGCGGTGAGGAAGAAGGGGCTGCCCGCAGAAGTGTCCTATTCCGCAGGCACCTTCGTGTGCAACCACCTGATGTATGGTCTCCTTCACCTGATCGGGACCGAGGAAGTCTTCAGGGATGTTATCGGGGGATTTCTCCATGTGCCCTATATGACGGAGCAGGTAGCGGACAAAAAAGATGTTCCTTCGCTTTCCCTCGATGAGATCACATCAGCCCTGGAAGCCGCACTGGAGACCGTGGTCCTGGAGCTTGAGCACCGGGACAGATCCCGTCTTAAAACATGAGCATTTATTCCATGGTCATTTATACCATGAGCATTTAAAAGTGGAAGAAAAAACTGCTCCTGCCACACAACTTTTGTGGCAGGAGCAGTTTTTCTGTATCCACAAATTTCTTTTCGTTTGTTCAGGTCCTTCGATTCACCGGGTTCTGTCAGGACTGGAGCCCCGCTGAAGTGGAGAAGCCAATCCTGGTTTCAGGCTGTCTGCTTCCTGATTCAGGGACGCTATTTCCTGCTTTCACGGATGGCTTTGACGATGAAGCCTGTGCA
>DATISI010000328.1:0-2215 GCA_035581745.1 Clostridiaceae bacterium | reverse complement strand
AAGATGAACATCATCTTCGATGAAGAAGAAGTCGTCCTCAAGAGCAAACAGGAATGGCTGGACAAGTTCCAGGACATCTATACCAGCAACTAAGACTTTCAGAGAAGGACGGATTCAGTGAAGGTATATTTATCGACAAGGATTCCGGAAACTTATTAATTCACCCCGATGAAGAGACATGGAAACAAGCTCACAACAGTGTTGTGAGCTTGTTGACTAAATGGGATTACCGCTTGCAATAAAAGGAGATAGAAACATGAGCAATTCAATCAATATCGAGAATGTCATCAAGAGATATGGCGACCTCACCATCATCCCAGGGCTGTCCGTACAAATCCAGAATGGCGAATTCTTTACCCTTCTAGGGCCTTCCGGTTGTGGCAAAACCACACTGCTCAGGATGATTGCAGGATTCAACACCATAGAAGGTGGTGTGATCCGGTTTGATGACCAGGTCATCAATGATATTCCTGCCCACAAACGCAACATCGGGATGGTCTTCCAGAATTATGCGATCTTCCCGCACCTGACCGTCCGTCAGAATGTGGAGTATGGTCTGAAGATCAGGAAACTTGGTAAAAAGGAAATGAAAGAGAAAGTCGATGATATCCTTGATGTGGTGAAAATCACGGAATACCAGGAACGGCTTCCGGAGAAACTGTCGGGTGGACAGCAGCAGAGAGTCGCGCTTGCAAGGGCGATTGTCATCCATCCCAGTGTACTGCTCATGGACGAACCCCTTTCCAATCTCGATGCGAAACTGAGGATTGAGATGAGAGGCGCTATCCGTGACATCCAGAAGCAGGTAGGCATCACGACAGTCTACGTGACCCATGACCAGGAAGAGGCGCTGGCGATTTCCGACCGGATCGCCGTCATGAACGAAGGGGTCATACAGCAGCTTGGGAAACCCGAAGAAATCTATACCAGACCTTCCAATATCTTCGTTTCCACCTTCATCGGGCACTCCAATCTCTTCCATGGTACCGTGGTGGAGGAAGCAGAGGGACCCGGCGTCGAATTCTCCAACGGATATCGTGTCATGTTGCCGAACCTGTCATTGGCTAGTGTGAAGGGGGATAAAGTGGTCATCTCCATCCGGCCTGAAGAATTCTCCATTAAAAAGACAGGGATTCCTGTTCTGGTGAGGAACCGTACCTTCCTGGGCAAATATACGAACTATGAACTGAGCTTCTCGGAAACCATGGTCATTGATGGACAGCCCTCCATCGAGTACTCCCAGGATATCGGCCAGGCGGAGAGGATCTTCGAGGTTGGCGATACGATCACCCTTGAACCCAATGCATCGAAGATCAATGTGTTCACACTGGACGGACTCCAGAACCTGACGAAGGGAACGGAGGAGATGGGCCAGCCTGCTGGGGTTCGTCCTACGCATGCCACGCAGGCTGTCGAACCGGAGGTGAATGAACCTGTGCTGGAGACTGACCTTCTCACCCTTGGCGTCATGTCTGATGTGACGGAAGGAGTGAACCTCCATGATTAAGAAGATGAAGCTCAAAATGGATTTCTGGTTCATCGTGACCGTGGTCATTGTGGCCCTGTTCGCCCTGTTTCTCGTCTATCCACTGTTCTCCCTATTTGCCAGCGGTTTCCGGGATCCCTCGACTCAGGAATTCACGCTCTCCAATTTCGCGAGGTTCTTTGAACGTAAATTCTATTTCCGAGCGCTGGGAAGGAGCCTCATGGTCTCCACCATCACCACGGTACTCGATGTGGACATAGGAGCGCCGCTGGCTTACTTCACCACCGTGTACAACATCCGGTTCAGGGGACTGGTGGACATCCTCATCATCATCTCGATGCTGTCGCCTCCATTCATCGGAGCCTACTCCTGGATCATCCTCGCGGGCCGAAGCGGATCCCTGACCAAGTTCTTCCTGAACACCTTCGGCATCCGGACGCCTTCCATCTACGGATTCGGCGGTATCCTCCTCGTCCTGACCCTGAAACTCTATCCCTTCATCTACCTCTACACCAGGGGCGCGCTGAAGAAGGTGGATGCGTCCCTCAGTGAGGCCGCGGAAAGCCTCGGGTGCAGCAGCCTGAAGAAGATCTCGACGGTAGTCCTTCCTCTTGTCACACCGACAATCCTCGCGGGATCCCTCCTGGTGTTCATGAACGCTCTTGCGGATTTCGGTACACCCATGCTGATTGGAGAAGGCTATACCGTCATGCCGGTCCTCATCTACGG
>DATISI010000327.1:0-2791 GCA_035581745.1 Clostridiaceae bacterium | reverse complement strand
CTCTGCCGCTGTCCGCCTGACATCTGAAGGGGGAACCGCTTGAGCAGCGGTGCGATGTCCGTGGCTTCCGCCACCTCGGTCACCCGCCTCACGATCTCATCCTTGGCGACGCCCTGGAGTTTCAGGGGATAGGCGATGTTGTCGAAGACCGTCATGTGCGGCCAGATGGCGTAGCTCTGGAAGATCATGGATACGCCCCTGTCCTTGGGTTTCTTTCCGATGATGTTCTCCCCTTCGATGAGGATGCTTCCTCCTGTGACATCCTCCAGGCCTGCAATCATCCGGATCGTCGTGGTCTTTCCACAGCCTGAAGGGCCCAGGAAGACGATGAACTCCCCTTTCTCCACGGACAGGTTGATGTTGTCCAGGACGAGGGGGCCTTTGGCTGTATATCTTTTTTTCAGATTCCTGATTTCTAAATAACTCATGTCCTACCTCCTATAATTCTACTCCGCCCCACATCTGGCCGATGTATTTCCGGATGATGAAAGTGAATACGACCGCAGGGAGTATGAGGATGATGCTGCCAGCCGCGGCGTACTGGATTCCGCTTGAGGTGGTCCCGATCGCCTTGTAGACGACAAGGGCCAGTGTCTGATTCTCGCTTGTGAGGATCAGGGCCGATATCGTGTCGTTCCATGCGGTGAGGAAAGAATACATGGAGCTTGCCGCAAGTGCCGGAAAGGCCAGCGGCAGCGTGATCCGCATGAAGGTCTGGAAACTGTTCGCTCCGAAGATCATGGAAGCCTCCTCAAGTTCCCGGCTGATCCCCACGAAGATGCTGCTGGTGATCCAGGCGGTCAGCGCGATATTGGGCACCGAATACAGGAAGGCCAGTCCGATCAGCGTGTCGAACAATCCGAACCGGATCAGGAGGATGGCCATAGGGATACTGATGCCCACCATGGGGAACATCCTGACGATGAGAAGGGAGACATTGATTTCCTTCTTCAGCTTGAAGCTGTACCTCGCGATCCCATATCCCGCAAGGCTTCCGATGGTCAGGGAAATCATGATGGTGTAGAGGGCAACGATGATGCTGTTTTTCAGCGCCGAGCTTGCATTGGGCACGATCCTGAAGAACTGTTTGAAGTTGTTGAAGACATCCTTCTGGTAAGTGAACTCCATGGGTCCGTTCGTGAGGGTCTGCGAGAAGTCCTCGATCAGCTTCTCCCCTGAGACCAACACCCCGTACTGCCTGGCAAAATGCGTCTCGAACCGGGATGGGTTCCCGCTGGAGATGATGGACGTATAGCCGTCTCCGCTGTCATAGAAGAGTTCAAATTCTCCTGATTCCGCGGGCTGGACCCTTACCGTGACGGAAAAGTCCGGGAAGACCTTCTTCGGGAACTGCGACATCTCGACCGCATTGGAGAAGGAGACCGTGGTGAAGAAGATGAGGGGGAGCACGACAAGGAGGACCACAGCGGCAAGGATCAGACTCATCACTGTCTTCTGGACGATATTCAGCTTATCCACTATTCTTCACCTCCATAGGCTTTGTTCCCTCGGGAGACCCGGAGGAAGACGATGGTCGCGAGAAGCACGATGATTGTCGTGGTGAAAGACAGGGTGAACGCGATCTTCGAGCTTGTACGCACACCTGGTACGACATCGACATAGAAGGCGACCCGCTCCACAAGGAATGGGACCTTGCTGTAGCCAAGCACCATGACGGCAATCGCCCATACCTGTATGGCCGCAATCAGCCTCATGATGACAGAGGTGATGATGGAGGGTTTCAGGATCGGGATCACGACATCCTTCAGGACCTGCCATTTGTTCGCTCCGAAGAGGTATGCCGCTTCCTTCAGTTCCTTCTGGACACTCTGCAGTCCGGCGATCAGGATGATCATGACGGACGGGGTGACGGTCCAGGTGTCGATGATGATGATCATGAGCAGCACGGCAAAGCCTTCAAGGTTCATGAAGACGAAGGGTTCATCGAGGATATTGAGCTGCATGAGGATGGTATTCAGCCACCCGTCCCTGACAAGTCCGGTCTTCCAGATGATGGCGACGGCGGTCGGGGTGATGGCCATGGGAATCATCGTGACAAACATCAGGAGCTTCGCTCCGGTGAACTTCCTCGACAGGAGGATCGCCAGCGTCAGCGCGAGGACATACTGGAGCAGCACGGATACCGCAGCGAAGGTCGCTGTGTTGAACACGGCACGTGTGAACAGGTCCGAATTGTACATCAGCCTGAAATTCCCTAGAAGGGTGAAATTGCCATCGAAGTCGGTGAAGACCTCAATGACACTCTGCATGACCGGCATGAGCCAGAAGATGGCATAGTAGATGAAAACGGGCAGCAGGAAAAGGTATGGAACGAACTTCTTGCTGATGAACGGCTTCTTGGGTTCCATCTCTTCAGAAACCGCTGCAGTGGTTGTCTCATCTTTCCTAATCATTGGAGTCCCCCATTCCACTGGCGAAGGAGGATGCTTCCGCTCCTCCTCGCCAGTCCATGATCATATTTTAGACTTTGATGTGACTTAAGGTTTTTTCAGGGCTTCCAGTCTGGTCTGGGCATCCGCCAGGGCCTGGTCGCTTGGTACCTGCCCGGACTGGAGGATACTGTTGAACACGTCGCCATAGATGATCTTCACGGCATTCCAGTCCGTGTATTCTGTCGCAGGAACGCCTGTGACCTTTGTGGTCTCCAGCATCTCGATACCAGCACGCATGACGACATCACCGGATTCCAGAAGGTCTCCGACCTCTTCGATCGGGCTCAGGGATCCACCGTAGTTCATGCAGAAATCATAGTTGACCTCAGGGTCCGCGA
>DATISI010000326.1:0-2617 GCA_035581745.1 Clostridiaceae bacterium | reverse complement strand
CTGATCGGCCTCCTCCTCGGAGGGCTCATCGCCTACATTGCCGCAAACTTCATCGGGACCGGGTTCTCCCTGGCTCCCTCAACCGTCTACCTTGCACTCGGTTTCTCCGCCGCTGTGGGAATCGTCTTCGGCTTCATGCCGGCACGAAAGGCAAGCCGCCTGAATCCGATCGATGCCCTGAGAAGCCTCTAGACATCCAGTTTCAATGGGGTGACACCTGCCTCGGGGGATGCTTATCCATCAGGGACAGGTGAATGACCCCTGTATTTCGCGTATAATAGACTTTAATGGAAAACAAGGAAAGGTGATGAAGCATGGTCGATATCCTGGTTGTGGACGACAATGACAGCATAAGGAAACTAATCACGGCGTATCTCAGCCGGGAGGGCTACCGTGTCCATACGGCCTCTGACGGGATCGAGGCGCTGAAGGTCATGGATGCGGAACATATCGACCTCATCATCGCGGACATCATGATGCCGAATATGGACGGTTATACGTTGACAAAAGACCTTCGGGCGGCCAACTATGACCTGCCCGTCCTCATGGTCACCGCGAGGGACACCTTCGAGGACAAGAAGGCTGGGTTCCTTTCGGGAACCGACGACTATATGGTGAAACCCATCGATTTCGATGAGATGCTCCTCCGGGTCGCAGCGCTGCTCAGGCGTGCGAAGATCTCGAGCGAGAACAGGATCGTCATCGGAGAGGTCACCCTGGATGAGGAGACACTGACAGTAACGACGGGGTCCGAACGGATCCTCCTTCCGAAGAAGGAATTCCAGCTCCTCTTCAAGCTGCTGAGCTATCCCCAGAAGATCTTCACGAGGCAGGACCTTATGGCGGAAATCTGGGGATTCGACAATGAGACCGACGAGCGGACGGTGGATGTCCACATCAAGAGGCTGCGTGAGAAGTTCGACGGCCTTGATGCGTTCAGCATCGTCACGGTCCGCGGCCTGGGCTACAAGGTGGAGAAGAGGGGATGAGGAAGATATTCAGGTTCAAATCGATCTATACGAAATTCACGGTCTTCTTCCTTTTCCTCTGGTGGCTCCTCAATTCCTTCACTTTCGGCATCATCGCCCACGTCTTCGCAAGGACCATCTTCACCGGTCTCGAAGGGGTCAATCCGGAACAGTTCCGGGCCATGCGGGAGCTTCGTTCAAATACAGGCTGGATCTTCCTCGTGAGCATGGTCCTGGGTTCTGTGCTCATCCTCCTCGTTGTGCGCAGTGTGGTCAGGCCGATCCAGAGGCTCTCCACCGCTTCGAAGGAAGTGGCGCAGGGGAACTTCGACATCAGGCTCGACGTGGACAGCCCGGACGAGCTGGGACAGCTCACAGAGGACTTCAATCTCATGACACGGGAGCTCGGCAACATCGAGCATATGCGGAAGGATTTCGTCTCCAATGTGTCCCATGAGTTCAAGACCCCGATCACCGCAATCCGGGGCTTCGCGAAGCTGCTCCGCGACGGAGCGCTCAGCGAGTCGCAGCACCGGGAGTATACGGATATCATCATTGACGAGAGCGACCGTCTCTCCCATCTGTCGACAAACCTCCTCAAGCTTTCGGAACTGGATACCACACTGATCCAGAGGCACTCCGCGACCTTCTCCCTGGACGAGCAGGTCAGGAAGACCATCCTGATCCTGGAACCCCAGTGGATGAGGAAGAACCTGGAGTTCGACATCGAGCTCGAAACGGTCAGCTATACCGGGGACGAATACCTCTTCCATGAGGTGTGGCTGAACCTCATCCAGAATGCGGTGAAGTTCGCGAAGGAATCCTCCTCCATCCAGGTCAGCCTGAGGAAGATCGACACCATCATCCGCTTCGACATCACGAACTTCGGACCGGTCATCATGAAAGCGGACCAGGAGCGGGTCTTCGAGCGTTTCTACAAGGGAGACAAGTCCCGGTCCAAGGAAGGGAATGGCCTTGGCCTCGCCATCGTCCGCAAAATCGTCGAGGGTGCAGGGGGGAAGGTCTTCTTCGAGAGTGAAGAGGACCACACCACATTCACCGTGGTGCTCAATTCTATAGGTGAGGTGAACCCCGCAGTGGCTAGGTAACGCTATCCACTTGCCGGCCGATCATTGCTGATTCCCATGAGAACAGCGTCCAGATGCCCATTGAAAACCAGGGCGATGGTCTGATGCTTTACGGGGAAATCGCTTGAAACATCATTAGCGATGATAGACTGGAATCGTATGGAAGATGAAGAAGCTCCTCCGCAGGAGGGAAGTCCCATCATAGGGCCTCCCTGGCGGAGGAGCTTTCTCGTGTGTACGGGATTCCAGGGATATTTCCCGGAATCCTGCATCATCCATACCGGAGAAGTCGGGCATTCCAGCACTTTTTTTGATAAGATGAAAGGGAAAGGAGGTCATGTCATGGAACCGTTAAAACAGCTCAATCAGGCAATGGCATACATCGAGAGGAACCTTTGTTCCGAGATCGATTTTGGACAGGCCGCAAGGCTCGCAGGAAGTTCGGAATACCACTTCAGGCGGATGTTCTCCTTCCTGAGCGGAATGTCGCTTGGGGAGTACGTCAGGCGCAGAAGGCTCACACTTGCCGCACTGGACCTGATGGAAGGGGGTGCGAGGATC
>DATISI010000325.1:0-2507 GCA_035581745.1 Clostridiaceae bacterium | reverse complement strand
AAAAACAGGATCCAGGTATCTTCCGTGATGGAGATACCTGGATCTTTCATGTCTCAGGATACTTTCTGAGGATTCATCTGGAATCCGGCATCTGGCTGCAGCTTCCTATACCCTTCCCTGCCGGGTGAAGCGGACCATTGGTCTGTCCTTGAGCCCATAGATCCTTGGCATGAGCTTCTGGTCAATGTACGGCGCAAGGAAATTCATGATGAGGATGGCGAAACCGACACCTCCAGGATAGGTGAACACGATCCTGAAGAATGTCGTCAGGACACCTGCTCCGATGGCGAACACGGTCTTCCCTCCTGGTGTCAGGCAGCCTGAGCTATAGTCCGTGGCCATGTATGTCGCTGCGAAGAACAGTGTTCCCGAAAGCGCATGGGCCAGCATGAAGTCCAGGTTGAAGCCGGAGTAGAAGCCCATAACCAGCATCACGGTGCCGATATAGAGGACAGGAATCTTGGGGTTGATGATCCTCGTGAAGATGAGGTAGAGCATACCCACGATGATCGCGATCTTGCTCGTCTCCCCCACATTTCCACCGAGATTGATTCCGGAGAAGAGCTCCCATAATCCCGGAACCTGCTCTGCGACCACGCGGGCTCCCCCTCCAAGGTATTCGAGGGGTGTCGCTGTCGAAACCATATCGGGACCTGGAAGGACCCAGTTGGTGATCCATGGGGAGAAGAACGCCTTGAGCATGACACGCGCGGCAAGCGCCGGATTGAAGATGTTCCTTCCGAGGCCTCCGCCGAACTGCTTCACGACGACGATGGCGAACACGGAACCGATGACGACGGTCCACCAGGGTGCCGTCACAGGCAGGCTGAGTCCCAGAAGCATACCGGTGACCATGGCACTGCCGTCCCGTACCGTGACCTTCTTATACGTCACCCTCTGGTACAGGTATTCGCTCAGCACAGCGGTCACGATGGCGATGGCCACCTGGACGAGCACATACACGCCGAAGAAATATACTGCCGCGACGAGCGGCGGAATCAGCGCGACAATGACATGTCCCATGACTGCGGGCGTGGGTTTGCGGGTCCGGATATGTGGAGACGGTCCCTGCTTCAGTTTTCCTTTCAAATCAGACATCTGTGTCATCTCCATCACCCTACCTTCTCTTGTTTCGCCTTGATGGCGGCCTTTGCACTGCGGATATTGTCCAGAAGCGGGATCCTTGCAGGACAGATGTAGGTGCAGTTTCCGCACTCGATACAGTCCATGGCTCCAAGCTCCTTCGATTTGTCGATGTCTCCGCGTTCATACGCCTCACTGATCAGGATGGGCTGAAGGTCGACCGGACAGACGTTCAGGCATTCGGAACACATGATGCAGTCGGTGGTCTCCCCTACCCTGGCCTCTTCCGGGGTCAGTGCGGTGATGGCTGTCGTCCCCTTGGTGATGGGAATGATACCATCAGAAAGCGTCTTGCCCATCATCGGTCCGCCTGCGAGCAGTTTCCCGACTTCTCCGGTGAAACCTCCACAGTCTTCAAGGAGTGACGCTACCGGAGTACCGATCCTGACGAGAAGGTTCCTTGGCTTCGCAACCGGTGTTCCGGATACGGAGACGACACGCTGATACACGGGTTCTCCGAAAGTGACGGCCCGATGGATCGCCCTTGTCGTCGAGACATTCAGCAATACGCACCTGACATCGGCAGGAAGCGCTCCCGGCGAGACCTCCCTCCCGGTGAGGTCCCTGATGAGGTTCTTCTCGGAGCCTCGCGGGTACATGGCGCGCAGGGGCTGGACGGAGATGTCGCCATAAGCGGAGACCGCCTTCCCCATCTTCTCGATAGCATCAGGCTTGTTGTCCTCGATGGCGATGTAGACCTGTTTCAGTCTCGGAAAGAGGGTCCTGCAGACATGGATTCCGGAGACAATCTCATCCGTGTACTCCAGCATGACGCGATGGTCAGAGGTGGAGTACGGCTCGCATTCTGCGCCGTTGATGATGAGGGTGTCCACGACGCTTCCTGGAGGCGGTTCAAGCTTCACCGCCGTGGGGAAGGTCGCTCCGCCCATGCCGACAATCCCTGCCTGCCTCACGGCCTCAAGGATCTCTTCAGCCTTCCAGACCTTGCCGGGCTGAGGCGCATGCTCCTCCATCTCATCTTTCCTGTCGTTCCTGACGACGATGCAGTCAGCAGGTCCATTCAGGGTGAGCCTCTTTCCGATTTCAATGACCTCTCCGGAAACGGAGGCGTGCACGGGTGCGGAGACTTTCCCTCCTGCTTCC
Source organism: Clostridiaceae bacterium (assembly GCA_035581745.1). Classification (GTDB taxonomy): domain Bacteria; phylum Bacillota; class Clostridia; order Clostridiales; family Clostridiaceae; genus Youngiibacter. Next base: position 260 of record DATISI010000325.1, on the reverse strand, counting down.
GCCAGGACCGTTCCAATTTTCACCCTGCTCCCTACCTCGACCACCGGCTTTGCCGGTGCTCCGATATGCATGGAGACTGGGTAGACCAGTTCATCCGGAACCGATGCCTGCTCGATCGCGAGGCCTCTCGTCCGGTCCTTATTTTCCTTTGGATGGCTTCCGCCATGTTTCCCCTTGAACCATAACATCATCTGACCACTCCCTTCACGTACTATCCCATGAATATATTGATTAATTATATCGTATTTCCTTGTCATGAT
>DATISI010000324.1:0-4303 GCA_035581745.1 Clostridiaceae bacterium | reverse complement strand
CGTCTATCCTTCGGCTGCGGATGTGGAAGCTGTCTGTACCAGCGTAGGGAGGAAAAAGACGGGAAAAGGAAAAGCGCCCGGACTGCCTTCCGGACGCTTCTCATGGAAAATCATTTCATGGAGGGAAATGACTATTCGAGCGTGATGACAGGCTCGAGGGTCATCCTGAGTTCATGCTGGGTGCGGATGAATTCCACAACCATGGTGTTGTACGCTTCAAGGTCCGCTGGAACAGCGGTCTGGAGAAGCGGGTCTGTTGCAAGTGACTCGTTAAGAAGGGCAATGAGGTTCACGCCGTTCATGTTGCGTTTCACGCCCATCTCTTTGATCAGCTGGTTCGCGATGGCGGAAGGAGACTTCTTCAGCTTGTTCACTTTTTCAAGCTTTACAGGCTTTTCGCCCTCTTCGAGTTCTTCCTCGAGTTCTTCTTCCACTTCTTCGCCTTCTTCAATTTCTTCCACTGGCACTACCTCGTCTTCAAGCACGACATCCTCTTCAAGTTCCACGACAACGTCCTCGACTTCAGCAAATGTCTTCACAGTATCTGTAATCCTAACCGCGTTTCCCTTGTTCTTGTTCGGTTTCGCAAATACGACAGCGGCGTCGAAGGACAGCAGCGCGGATACGCAGAACATAAGCAGCAGCATCTTGGTGATTAGCTTTTTCATCGGCATCATTCTCCTTTTCTCGTTCAGCGTGACAAATGACTGTCACAAGTTAATCCTACAGTTTAATTATAAAGAAGTTATATGGAAACTGTTAATGTTTTCGTACAACATATACCGGCAATACCAGTTGGGATATTCGACATTTTTTCGATAAAAAAACGACATCCCTGGTGAAAATTTTCACCGGGATGTCGTAAGATGGTAAGGAGGTTTGGATTATTTCATATCCATGGTGCACATTTCGCTCATCTCAAACGCGTTGAGCTCATGTACAAGGTGATGCTTCACGGCACATTCATAGTCCATGCCGCCCTTTACAGCTTCCATGAAGTCAGCTTTCTGGGACATTTCCTTTGCGATGGCGGAAACGTAGTTCACACCGTCGACATTGTTCTTGACGCCATTCTCCTTGAGGAGTGCCACTGCGACTGCAGGTGCGGCCTTAGGTGTGACCTCCATCGCGCTTGCTGTGGTCGTTCCAAGTGTCGCCGCGCCTGCGGAAAGGGTAAGGAATAGGGCTAGGGTTGCAATCATATTCTTTTTCATCTTGTTCTCCTTAAGATATCTATTTTTGGTTTGGATTTCTTTGCTACAACCCTAGAATAGATGAAGGGTGTCAAGAAATTATGGAGAATATGTGTGAGACTCTAAGCAAAATAAAATTCCGGAAGATGAAGAGGATTTCCAACTCGTTTAATCCCCACTAAAATTGGCCGGGAAGAGAGGATATACCCGACAAAAAAATCCTGGATATAGTATAATGAGAGATGAGAAATGAGAGGAATCAAGGATATTTTACCGTATCCACCCAGAGGTGAATGAATGGCATATACAGCTTTATACAGAGAGTGGAGACCGAGGGTCTTCAGTGACGTCATCGGGCAGGAACATATCACGACGACCCTGATCAATGAAATCAAATCCAACCGTATCGGGCACGCCTACCTGTTCAGTGGCACAAGGGGAACAGGCAAGACGACCTGCGCGAAGATCATGGCGAAAGCTTTGAACTGCATCGACCTCCGGGAAGGGGAGCCGTGCAACGTGTGCCATATGTGCAAGAAGATCGATGCCGGCCTGTCCCTCGACGTCATCGAGCAGGATGCGGCGACCAACAACAAGGTGGACGATATCCGTGACCTTGTCGAAGAGGTCCAGTATCCGCCTCATGAGGGAAGGTACAAGGTCTACATCCTCGATGAGGTACATATGCTCTCCACGGGAGCGGTCAACGCCTTCCTGAAGACGCTGGAGGAGCCTCCGGCACATGTGGTCTTCATCCTCGCGACGACAGACCCGCAGAAGCTTCCGGTGACCATCCTGTCGAGGTGCCAGCGGTTCGACTTCAAAAGGATCCGGTATGAAGAGATTAGCAAACGGCTGAGGCTGATTGCGGACAGGAAAGGGATCTATGCGGAGGACAAGAGCCTTGAGCTCATCGCACGGGTATCTGATGGCGCCATGAGGGACGCCCTGAGCGTCATGGACCAGGCAATCAGCATGGGAGAAGGGAAGCTCGACTACGACGAGGTCCTGGACATGCTGGGCCTTACCGGGACAGAGTCCCTCTTCAAGATATCCGATGCCATCCTGAGGAAGGATGTCAAAGAGGCCATCCAGGTGCTCGATGATGTCGTGGATGGCGGAAAGGACCCTTACGCCTTCACGAAGGACCTCATCCTGCACTTCAGGAACATCCTGGTCGCAAAGATCATGCCGAATCCCGAACAGGTCATCGACATGTCCAGGGAGGATATCGAGATGATCAAGATGCAGGGCGGCCTTGCCGGGAATGATATGGTGACCAAGGCCATCAGGCTGCTCCAGGAAGCGGAGGAGCAGGCGAAGTACAGCAAGCAGTCAAGGATCTACCTTGAACTTGCGATCATCGCCCTCACGAAGAACGAGCTGGATTCCTCCAGGGAATCCCTGCTCGGAAGGATCTCCGTCCTCGAGGACTATATCCGCAGCGGGAACTTCGCACAGCAGGCGCAACAGGCGCAGAAGGAAGTGAAGGCGGTGAGGGAACCTGCGGCTCAGGTGAAGGCGGAAGCCGCATCAGCTGGCGCGGAGAACCTGAAGGTGGTCAAGGAAGCGGTCCGGATCAACGAGGACATCTTCGATGACGACTGCAAGGTCACCCTCGATATGGTCAAGAGGAGCTGGAAGGAGATCATGGATGCCCTGAAAGCCAGGAGGCAGATGATCATCCAGGCGTCTGTGATCATCGGCGTGCCAACGACCTGTGAACGCGGACTCATCGAGATCCGGTTCGGGAAGGAATACTCCTTCAACAAGAAGAGGCTCGAGAAGAAGGAATACAAGGATATCCTGGAGGAGACGGCGTCATCCATCCTCGGGGAGAAGGTCAGGTTCAGGTTCACCGTCGAAGGAGAGAAGACTGCGGCGGAGAACGAAGTGCAGCAGCAGTCCATCGTGGACCGGTTCCAGGATTCGGGCGTGGAAGTTGTTGACGAGTAAAAAAGTATAGTATAATAGATTCTATCTAAATAGTGGAGGTAATATTATGGCAAAAGGATTCCAAGGAATGGGCGGCGGCATGGGCGGCGGAAACATGAACAACCTGCTCAAGCAGGCCCAGAAAATGCAGAAAGACATCGAGAACGCGACCAAGGAACTGGAGAGCAAGGAGTATGAGACGACTGTAGGTGGCGGCGCATGCACCGTTAAAGGCAACGGCAAGAAGGAACTGACAGAAATCAAGTTCATGCCGGAAGCCGTCGACCCTGAAGATGTCGAAGGTCTTGAGGACCTCGTGCTCGCAGCGGTGAACAACCTGTTCGCGATGGTCGACGAAGACAAGGAGAAAGTGATGGGCAAGCTTACCGGAGGTATGCCTGGCCTGTTCTAATATGAGGTGAAAGAATGGATTTTTATCCCGTAGCGATAGAGAAGCTTATTGAAGAGTTTGCAAAACTCCCGAGCATTGGCTACAAGACAGCACAGCGCCTGACGCTGTACATCCTGAACCTTCCGCAGGAAGAGGTCAGGGAGTTCGCGGAAGCGCTGATGAAAGCCAGGGGGACCATCAAGTACTGCAGCATCTGTGGTAACTTCACGGAAAAAGACCCCTGTGCGATCTGCAGCAACCCCACCAGGGACCAGGACACCATCTGCGTGGTGGAGCAGCCCAAGGACATCATGTCCATCGAAAGGGTGAAGGACTTCAATGGCGTATACCATGTCCTTCATGGAAACATCTCGCCCATGGCGGGAAGGGGACCTGAGGACATCCACATCAAGGAACTTGTCCGAAGGATGTCCGGAACCATCAAGGAAGTCATCGTGGCGACCAACCCCAACATCGAAGGAGAAGCCACCGCGATGTATATCGCAAGGGTGCTGAGACCTCTTGAGGTCAAGGTGACCAGGATCGCTTCAGGCATGCCTGTAGGCGGCGACCTCGACTATGCCGATGAGGTTACACTCAGCAAGGCCATAGAAGGAAGGAAACAGATTTAGGAGGCGAAGTATTCCTGTTAGCGCTGATTGATACTTCCAGCAAATGAAAACTAAGCCAAACCAAGAGTGAAGCTGGACTCCCGTCCAGCCACTCTTTTTTTCTTCCCTTAATTGTCGTTGCTAAAGTTCCATCAAGGAGGGGATAAACGTCT
>DATISI010000323.1:0-3401 GCA_035581745.1 Clostridiaceae bacterium | reverse complement strand
GTTGCCTTGGAGTCTCTATCTTTCCGGGGTTGCCCACAGAGGATGCTCCGACCACTTCCAGTCCCGTGACTGATGCTGATGCCGCGCTGCCCGCATGGATGACCTGTGCAACCACTTTCGACCCGTTGCCGTGGATGACGCCTACAAGCTCCCTCATCACTTCAATGGTGCTGTCATCCGCGATGGAAATCTGCCCCGCTGAAGCTTTTCCCTGCATTGTCATGTAGAAATGCTGCGTCACGACAAGGCCAAGATATCCCCCTCTGGTCTTCTCTTCATAATAATCCAGCGTCGCCGAGTTCATCTCTCCGTTCGGCCCTCCTGCTACGTAATGCATCGCCGGAAGAACCAGCCTGTTCTTCAGGGTAAGCTTCCCTGTTGCCAATGGTTTGTTCAAATATGTCATATCAATATCCTCTCCTTCTATCCTATTCTTCTATTCCAATTGTCCATCTTCCTCCGCTTCCGCCTTGCGCACGGCATGCCTGAAGCACCTCTCTATTCGGGAATATGGATGGGATATTCCTTCACATGGAATACACCCTACTTGAATTATACAATGTAATGCACCGTCATCCTATCCTTTCGCCTTGTATCGTGTTGCAGAAGGTAAAATATTTATGGGATTGGGATGCACGGGAAAGAAAGGCTCCCTTTGACGCCTGATCCAAGCAATACGGAGACCAGGAATCCATACTTTCCAAGTCTCCGCTTTCTTAATGCTTCCTGATTCTCTCATGGCTTCAGCTGCTGAACTCTCCCAAGCCTTCCAGCGGGATGACCACCACATCCGGATACTTCAGCTGTATGCGCTGCAGCAAGGCAGGTTTCTTCTCCACGGTATAGAAGACCACGTACTTATACTTTGCCTCCATACACCCGCTTACCTTCCTGACCTGCCGGATCAGCTGTCCATGCCGGTCTGGCTTTACAGCTGCGAAGCAGTCACAGACGATGCTCCCATCCCTGCTCATGACATCGAATCCATTCTTTGAACCAAAGCTGACCACATACTGGATATCCCTGTCAGGATGTCGCTCCATGAGCACCCTGACCGCCTCAAGACAGACAAGGTAGGTGAAGGTCTGGTTGATCTGCTCAACCAGATTGAGATGTTCTCCGGTGAACGGGTCACCTCCACACTTCGTGAACTTCATCAGTCTGAGCGCTTCGATCCCTTCAAGCCTCATGAGCTGCTCCTGCAGGCTGGCAATCGCGATGCGGGTATTGGACATGATCCTGTTCTCATACATCCGGATTTCTTTGGGATTCACGATCACAATCTGTTTGTCCATATTGACCTCCAAGTTTCAGATAGGATTCCTTCAAGTATTCACTTTGGCCTGTAAAAGCAGGATTCGGATTAACCGGACCACCATCCAATAACTTCCGATAACCCTTCAACGCCATGCCTTTTGACTCTTTCTCCCCTCTATCATAATCCAAATCCAGACTGAATTAAACCTTTGTTATTTTTTGATATTCTCCCATCGTTTCATTATAATGAAACTAGAGATTTGTATGGAGGTGTCCCATGATTTCATCGATCGACCCTTACAGAGGACTTGCTCAGATATATGAGGAGATCCGGCCGTCCTATCCTCTCCGACTGATTGAAGATGTGGTGGACAGGACAGGAATCCGGAAGGATGCCCGGCTGCTCGAAATTGGCGCCGGAACAGGCAAGGCGACGGTCCAGTTCGCCGAGAAAGGATTCCGAATCCACGCCATCGAGCTGGGTGAGGACATGGCACGGATCCTCATGGAAAAATGCGCTCCGTATCCCAATGTCACCCTGGATATCATCCCTTTTGAGAAATGGGATGCTTCCGGGGAACAGCCATATGACCTGATATACTCCGCCCAGGCCTTCCACTGGCTGGACACCGGGACAAAATTCCAGAAATGCCATGACCGCCTCAGAGATGGGGGATGGCTGGCTTTGTTCTGGTATCACCCTAGTGACGAGGAGATTCCCGAAACCAGACAGGTCGAGGAAGAGATCAGCGCGATCCTTGCGCGATATGCCGCACCGGATTCTCCAAAGGAGAAGGTTTCCGAAAAGTATACCTACACGGCCAGTCCGCTGCAGGATGAGAAACAGGCGGAGATCGAATCCTCCGGTCTTTTCGAGTTCAGGGAGAAAATCACCTATACTGATGAGACAACGAACAACGCGAGCCAGTACCTGAAGGTGAAGAAATCCATCCCCGCCTTCACAGCCATCCTGAACAGCCTCGAGGACCATATGGTGGAGAAGGTCGAGCGTGAGATTGAAGATGCCATCATGGCGCATGGAGGAGAGGTCAGGACGAGATTCGAGTTCTCCCTCTATCTGGCACGAAAGAGAGATTCAAGGTAAGAAAATCATGAAACCAGGGAAGATTGTCTTTTGACCATCCCCCTGGTTTCATCGTTACCTGTTCATTCCAATTCTCGTATCAAAATCTTTTCCATTCCTGTGATTGTCTGCCTACACGGGCAGATATAGGGAATAGACATGGTGTGGATATCCTTTCCCTCTGAACAATTCCATTTTGGTCCCCGATATCGCGAAGCTCAGATTCTCGATGAGGCTGATCGATTTCTCGTTGTCCAAAGAGATATTGGCCACAATCTCCTTCACCCGCATCTCTCCCCAGGCGAACCGGATGATCTCCTCCATCGCTTCCCGCATATAGCCATTCCCCCAGAATTCTTCCCTGAGGTCATAGCCCACTTCAACCCTTCCGGCCTCCCGGTCCCAGATGTGGAAGCCCAGCGTGCCCATCTTCATGCCATCGGATTTGCGCACCATGATCCAGCGGTGCATCGTCCGGGGCTCCGGCCTGAGGTAGAAGTCGATGATCTGGTCGGCTTCCTCGATCGAGGTCAGTGGTTCCTCATCATACAGGTATCTCGTCACCGTCTCATCCGAGAAATGCCGGTAGATGAACTCCCGGTCATCCTTTCCGATATTCCTGAGCAGCAGCCGCTCTGTCTCCAGCTCCGTAAAAAACATCTTCATCCTCCTATCTCCCTATAATGTGCGCTGTCGCTGTCAGAGAAGCGCATTTCCAGAAGTCCTTCCTGGGTATGGACCACCTTCAGGATACCGACCGAAATGGATATCCCTGACGGTATCCCTTTTGCATTCTTGTCGATATCTCTATTTTATCACAGTCTCCCTTTCTCATGAAGAACCAGAATCCGAACCATAAGCGCAGCAGGTTTTCACCTGATGAATTAGAAGGAGAGGCTATCTTTTTATCCTCCTGTCTTTCACTTCAGGTCTTTTTTTCACATGTGAGCAACCCTTATACAGGTTTTGTGTCTAATCGTTTTCAATTTCACAACTTATTCACAAGATAAGGTGTCATAACACCTTATCTTCATACCCAAATCGTCATATAATGAGTTAA
>DATISI010000322.1:0-2500 GCA_035581745.1 Clostridiaceae bacterium | reverse complement strand
AAAAGTGCTGGGAATTCTGGCATGGTATATAAGGAAGGGAAAATCCTTGGGAGACAGGGAGAGGTGGAGGTGGATGCCAGTATCGCGTGACAGGGGAATAGCGTATTCCCTGGGAATGTGACGGAGATGTTTCTGACTCATGGATGGAAACATCCGGACGAACAATGCTCCCCGCCATGGACCGGCCCGAAGGCTCTTCTGTCTTTCTGGTGGGGAGCATCATGATTCTGGTTCGATGTGGTCAGGCTACTTCGTGATGAAGGTGCCTGTCTTTCCGTTGATTCCGTCCTTGGCTTTTTCAAGCAGGGTGATGAGGGCGGTACGGCCTTCTCCTGAGGAGGCGAAGTCCACGGCTGCCTCTACCTTTGGAAGCATGGAGCCTGGGGCGAAATGTCCCTGCTTCATGTATTCCCTGGCTTCATCCGTTGTGATCTTGTCGAGCCACTTCTCGTTCGGTCCTCTGAAGTCGATGGCGACCTTCTCCACAGCGGTGAGGATGATGAGGTAGTCCGCATTGAGCTCCCTTGCGAGGAGTGCGCTTGCGAAGTCCTTGTCGATGACGGCGCTTGCGCCTTTCAGGTGGTTCTCGGTACGGATGACCGGGATTCCGCCGCCGCCGCAGGCGATGACGATCTCACCGGACTCAAGGAGGTTCCTGATGGTGCCGATCTCGATGATCTCCTTGGGAAGTGGGGAAGCGACGACCCTTCGGTAGCCACGTCCTGAATCCTCGATGACCTGGAGACCTTTCTCTTTGGCGAACTTCATCTCTTCCTCGTTCATGAACTGTCCGATCGGTTTGGTTGGATTCTGGAACTTCGGATCATCCGCGTCGACCCTGACCTGTGTGATCACGGTGGCGACGGATTTCTCGATCCCTCTGTTCAGGAGTTCCTCTCTCAGCGCGTTCTGCAGGTCATAGCCGATATAGGCCTGGCTCATGGCCACGCAGACGGAGAGCGGGGTGAAAGTGGGATGAGCTGCATTGGAGCGTCCATAGGCGGCCATGGCTTCGTTGATCATTCCGACCTGTGGTCCGTTCCCGTGGGAGATGACGACCTCATGTCCTTCTTCGATCAGGTCCGCGATGGCTTTGGAGGTATGCTTCACAGCTTCCATCTGCTCAGGCAGGTTGTTTCCCAGTGCGTTTCCGCCGAGGGCGATTACGATTCTCTTTTTCATCAGGATTTTTCCTCCCTGTATATTAGTCTGCGATTCTCTTTACGGCTGCTTTTTCGAGGTTCTGCAGGGTCTCCTGCGGGTTCTTGAACTTGCTGAGGAAGATCATGGCTGCGATGACATAAGGCTTGTAGCTCGCTTCCTTATAAAGCGGGGTCCTGTATCTGTCGAAGACGCTCGCGTCGACTTCGCCTGTCTCACAGCTCACGCCTGTGATGTCGGCTGGCAGGCAGTGCATGTAGAGCGCTTTGCCTTCCTTGGTCAGCTTCATCATCTCTTCTGTGCATGCCCAGTCCTTGTGCTCCGCGTTCTGCGCAAGCAGCTCTTTCTCGAGGGCCTTGATTCCGTCGAAGTCGTTCTTCGCGTAGAGGTCAGTCCTCTTCTCCATGGCTACGAACGGTGCCCAGCTCTTTGGATAGACGATGTCCGCATCCTTGAAGGCTTCTGCCATATCGTTGGTCTTCTTGAAGGATCCGCCTGAACGTGCACAGTTGGCCTTTGCGACCTCTTCGACTTCAGACATGATCTCGTATCCTTCCGGATGTGCCAGGACGACGTCCATGCCCATACGGGTCATGAGACCTACGATTCCCTGTGGTACGGAAAGCGGCTTTCCATAGGAAGGGGAGTATGCCCATGACATGGCGATCTTCTTGCCTTTGAGGTTCTCGACGCCGCCGAACTCATGGATGATGTGCAGCATGTCGGCCATGGACTGTGTCGGATGGTCGATGTCGCACTGGAGGTTGACCAGCGTAGGTCTCTGCTCGAGGACGCCATCCTTGTGGCCATCCTGTACAGACTGGGAGACTTCTCTCATGTAGGCATTTCCTTTTCCGATATACATGTCATCACGGATTCCGATGATGTCGGCCATGAAGGAGACCATGTTCGCTGTCTCACGGACGGTCTCGCCATGGGCGATCTGTGACTTTCCTTCATCCAGGTCCTGTACCTCAAGACCAAGAAGGTTGCATGCGGATGCGAAGCTGAACCTTGTACGGGTGGAGTTGTCTCTGAAGATCGAGATTCCAAGTCCGCTTTCGAAGACCTTTGTGGAGATGTTGTTCTCTCTCATGAAACGGAGGGCATCCGCAACGGTGAAGAGGGCCTCCAGCTCGTCGTCAGACTTTTCCCAGGTCAGCAGGAAGTCATTGTTGTACATGTCCTTGAAGTTCAGTTTATTCAGCTTTTCGATGTAATCATTGAGTGTTTTCATGGTATCGCTCCTTATTAATCAAATTTATTTGTTCTTCGAGTCTAACTAGTTCATGGTCTGGTCCTGATAGGGACCGGGTCAGGATTGGAATCTGGTCATGAT
>DATISI010000321.1:0-2440 GCA_035581745.1 Clostridiaceae bacterium | reverse complement strand
CGAGGGCAAGGAAATCCCCTCCTTTCTCACCCTCTTCCTGAGGATGTCTGGCAGTTCCCTTCTATCTGGTATCTTTCCATCCTCCAAAGTAGGAGGTCGGGCAGTCTTTCTTCTTCATCTGTTTCCGACTCATTCCATCTTCCTTATAAGAAGGCTTATCGGTCCTTCATCTGTCTCAGTGTCTTCCCATTCTTCACCATGAGCAGCTCCGCCATGATGGACACGGCGATCTCTCCAGGCGTGCCATCCGCGATATCGAGTCCTACGGGAAGGTGGAGATCCGAGAGGACTTCCTCGCTGAATCCGCTCTCCCTAAGCACATCGAAAGTCTCCAGAGCCTTCTTACGGCTTCCCATCCCGCCGATATAGGCATAGGTCTCACCAAGGCAGGCCTTGTAGGCCTCCTGGTCGAGCATATGGCCTCGGGTGACCACCAGGATGTAGGTGTTGTCCCCGAATGGGATGCTCCCCTTTGCTTCCTCAGGCTTCAAAGGAAGGAATCCGCTGATTCCATCGAAAGTCGGAAGGCTCTGGTATTCCTCCCGGTCATCCACCACATAGATGTTGAAATCCATGGCTTTCGCCACCTGCACGATCTTCTCTCCCACATGTCCTGCGCCGAAAACGACGAGGTTCGCTGGTGCTTTGAAGTATTTCACGAAGCCTGTCACCGTACCTCCGCAAATCATCCCGAGCTCTGCCTGCGCATGCAGGTCATACTCGAAGCTGAAATGCTTCCCTTCCTTCATGTTCTTCATGGCGTCTTCGAGGACCCTGAACTCCAGTTTCCCTCCGCCAATGGTCCCTCTCCGGTTCCCGTCCTGGTCCACGGCCATGACGGATCCGTCAATCCCCGGTGTAGAGCCTTCGTTCCTTTCCAGAAGGATCATCGCGCACCTGCGCCCTTCCTTCAGGTTCTCCGAGATAAAATCAAGTATGTCCTTTTCCATATCCACCCTCATCTTTCCTGTTTATTCTTCCAGTCTCCACGCCATCGCTTTCCAGGAACGTCCAATCCTCCCAGCGCTTACGCTTCTGACTTGGAACATTCGGTCCGCAACAATATTATCATAATGATAAACCACTTCAGCGATTTAAGCAATAAGCGTCAAATCCCATGAATGCTGCGGAAATTCCGGAACCCGCCTAATTCAGGACATCCTATTCCCTCTCAGCCGTCATCTTTATGGGTTTTTTCCCTTCCCCTGAAAATGGACGGAATGTGAAATGAAAAGGATTTCTTTTGTTCATTCGCTTTTGTATTGAGTTTTTGAATCCTTGGTGTTACAATAATCCCAATTATGAAGTGACATTCCATTTCCATGCAGGCATTTCCGGGCCTCTGGAAATCTTAACCGCTTGATTTGCCAATTGAATCTAATCTGAAGGATACCGTGACCGCTTTCCCCTCCAGCCTCTTAGGAGGCATGGAGATTAAAGGGACAGGCATCATGAACGGATGGAATCAGGGCGAGGTTATTCCTTGCGCTTTTTTCCAGGTCTCCCTCTGCCACGCAGAGGAGGTCCATACCGTCATTCCTGCCTGCTCCGGGAGAGGATTCCGGGGTCCTCATATCAAAAGGAGATAATTCATGTTTGCATTTAAAGTCAATGGAAAAGATGTACAGACGGACAAGGATATGGGCCTGATGGCCTATCTGAGAGAAGAAATGGGGCTGACCTCTGTGAAGAACGGCTGCAGCGAGGGTGCCTGTGGTACCTGCTCGGTCCTTCTGGACGGCAAGCTCACCAAAGCGTGTATTCTAAAGACCTCCAGGCTCGACGGCAAAAGCGTCGAAACGCTTGAAGGTTTTTCGGCGCGTGAAAAAGAGGTCTATGCGTATACCTTCGAGAAGGCCGGAGCCGTCCAGTGCGGTTTCTGCACACCCGGCATGATCGTTGCGGCAAAAGCCCTGATCGACACCAACCCTGAGCCTACGGAAGAAGACTGCAAGAAAGGTCTTCGTGGAAACATCTGCAGGTGCACGGGCTATGTCAAGATCATCGACGCCATCCAGATGGCTGCGAAGATGCTGAAAGACGGGACACCGGTAGAGAAGAATGATTCGGTGAAGGTCTATGCCAGTGTGGGAAGGATCGATGCCCGCGACAAGGCACTTGGAACCGGAAAATATGTCGATGACTACAGGATCGACGGAATGGTCTTTGGAAAGGCCCTCAGGACGAAGTATCCGAGAGCGAAGCTCCTTTCCGTGGATGGGACCGAAGCGAAATCCCTTCCTGGCGTCCTCGGTGTCTTCACCGCGGATGACATCCCTGGAAAGCGACATCTCGGCCACCTGGTGAAGGACTGGCCTGCGATCATCGAGATTGGAGAGGTCACCAGATACCTTGGCGACACGGTCGCACTCGTCGTCGCGGAGACAGAAGAGATCCTTGAGCAGGCGCTGAGCCTGGTCAAAGTGGAATATAAGGAGCT
>DATISI010000320.1:0-7001 GCA_035581745.1 Clostridiaceae bacterium | reverse complement strand
AAATCATTGGAAAGATGGTGGTCGATGTTGACCACCGGGTGTCCTTCCATCGTATCGAGGTCCATGGAAAGTCTGTCTTTGTTCCCGCAATCCAGCGCGATGACGACTTCAGTCCCTTCAGGGACCTTAGGTGCCGTACCGGCATATTCCTCATAGAGACTGAGGAAGGAGAGATTGTCCGGAGCCTTGTCCCTCGAGACGACCACGGCATTCTTCCCAAGCGCTCTCAGACCTTCCGTCAGGGCAAGGGTGCTACCCACGGCGTCACCATCCGGTGCGACGTGGGTAACAATTGCGATATTCTTCTTCTCTCCGATGAGCTTCACAATCCCTTTGAAATCCATGCTATTCCTCATCTTCGACAGTGACTTCTGCCTCGATGTCCTCTTCCACAGGCTTCACTTCTTCCACAGGCTTCACTTCTTCCTTTGGCTTGTTCACCTTTTTCAGAAGTTCGTCAATGTGCATTCCCCTGTCCAGGGTGGTGTCGAGGACAAAGACAAGTTCAGGCGTATGGCGCAGGTTGATCCTTCTACCGATCTCCCGTCTCAGGAATCCTGAAGCCGCCTTGACGGCATCCAGGCTGTCCGCTTTCTCATTCTCCTTACCAAACACGCTGACGTAAACTTTCGCTGTGCTGAGGTCCTTTGTGACCTCTACATCTGTGACAGTCACCATAGCCGTAAGCCTTGGGTCCTTGATGTCGTTCATAATCAGGGAGGCCAGTTCTTTCTTCATTTCCTCGTTGATTCTTCCCGATCTGTATTTCGCCATGGAAATCACCTCCATCTATATTCATGTCTTATAGTTCTTTACGTTTGGTCTCCTGCATCGTGTAGGCTTCAATGATGTCGCCTTCCTTGATGTCGTTGAATTTGTCGATATGCAGGCCGCATTCGAATCCGGCAGCCACTTCCTTGACGTCATCCTTGAACCTTTTGAGTGAGGCAAGTTTGGTCTCGAGAAGGATCACGCCGTTCCTGATGACACGGATTTCCGCATTCCTTGGCAGTTTTCCTGTAAGCACATAGGCGCCTGCGATGGTTCCGATTGCGGAAACCTTGTAGGTTGCCCTGACTTCTGCGCGTCCGAGGACGACTTCCTTGATGTCTGGGGAAAGCATTCCGATCATGGCCGCGCGGATGTCATCCACAGCATGGTAGATGATCCTATAGGTCTTCACTTCGACTTTCTCTTTATCTGCGATCATCGCAGCATTGTTGTCCGGTCTCACGTTGAATCCGATGACGATCGCATTGGATGCGGTCGCAAGGGAAATGTCAGTCTCGGTGATGGCACCGACTCCGCCATGGATGACCCTGACCTTGATCTCGTCCGTGGACAGCTTCTCCAAAGAACCCTTAAGGGCCTCGATGGATCCCTGCACGTCCGCCTTGATGATGATTGGAAGTTCCTGTATCTTGCCTTCCTTCATCTGGCTGTAGAAGTCTTCGAGGGAAACCCTCATGGAACCCTGTGACAGGCTCTTCTCCTTGATCTTCCTCGCCTCTGCCATTCCTCTTGCGGTCTTTTCATCCTTGACCTCGTGGAATTTGTCTCCGGCAAGTGGCACTTCGGAAAGTCCGAGGATCTCAACCGGAATGGAAGGTCCTGCACTTGTGATCTTCTTGCCCTTGTCGTCGAACATCGCTCGGACTCTTCCGTAGGTTGTTCCAACCAGGATGGAGTCTCCGACATTCAGTGTTCCCTTCTGTACGAGCAGTGTCGCGAGTGGTCCACGTCCCTTGTCGAGTTTCGATTCGATGACGGTACCGGCAGCACGCCTGGTGGAGTCTGCTTTCAGTTCCAGGACTTCCGCACTGATGAGGACCATCTCGAGGAGTTCCTCGATTCCAAGAAGTGCCTTTGCAGATACGGGAACCATGATGGTGTCTCCGCCCCATTCTTCAGCGACAAGTCCGAACTCGGTCATTTCCTGTTTCACTTTCTCGATATTGGCATTCGGTTTGTCGATCTTGTTGATTGCGACGATGATGGGAACATTGGCTGCCTTGCAGTGGTTGATCGCTTCTTCCGTCTGCGGCATGATTCCGTCGTCTGCTGCGACAACGAGGATGACGATATCTGTGATCTGTGCGCCTCGTGCCCTCATCGCGGTGAAAGCTTCATGTCCCGGGGTATCCAGGAATGTGATCTTCTCACCATTCAGGGTGACGGTGTATGCACCGATATGCTGTGTGATTCCGCCGGCTTCGCTCTCCATGACTTTAGCCTTTCTGATGGCATCCAGGAGGGAAGTCTTGCCGTGGTCGACGTGACCCATGACCGTGACGATTGGAGGTCGCTTGACCAGATTGACATCCGCGAGGTCCACTTCTTCATCCTCATCGATTCCGATGGACTGCTCCTTGGACTTCCTGATTTCGACCGCAAGCTTCGTAGCCGCTTTCTGGGCGGTCTCGAAGTCGATCTCCTGGTTGATTCCAGCCATGACGCCGCTGAAGATCAAAGCCTTGATGACTTCATTGGTCGGTTTTTCAAGCTTTTCAGCAAGTTCCTTGACCGTGATGAAATCGCCGATTTCAATCGCTTTTGGTCCAGCCTGTCTTGCAGCCTCTTCCTGTTCTTCCTTGGTCTCACGTCTTCTGGTCTTCTTACCTGGCTTGTTCACTTCTTCGGCAAGGATGTTCTCATAGACGTCGACGATGCTGACTGGCTTGTCCTCATCCTCTTCTTCGGTCTTTCCTTCAGCCTTCTCGAGAAGAAGCTCCTTGATCAGCGCTGCATCCTCATCCTCGACCACACTCATATGGTTCTTCACTTCTATACCGAATTCATCCTTCAATATCGCAATCAGCTCTTTGCTGGTAATATCGAGTTCCTTTGCAAGTTCATGCACTCTTATTTTTGACAATAGGCCCACCTCCGTTTTATTATCCATCTATATCGCCCGGCTCTCGAATGGAAAGCAGCTTTGCAGCCATGCTCCTGTCGATGACGCCAACTACGGCGATTTCTTTCCTTCCCAGGGCCTGTCCGAGCTCTTCAATCGTGAAATCCTCAATGAGAGGAACACCTGCCCGCTCGGCAAGTCCTTGGAATTTCTTCTTCGTATTTTCTGCAGCACCCGTTGAGATGATGACCAGAAACAACTGTCTTAGTTTGATCGCTTCCTCGTTCTTGTTATATCCAAGGAGAAGCTTTCCTGATTTTCTGGTCAGTCCCAGGAATGATAGGAATTTATTCACCCTTGATTTCCTCCCTTAACTGGCTGTAGATCTCTTCACTGATGTCAGCCTCAAGATTCTTGTTCAGCCGCTTTGATTTGAAGGATTTCTGGAGACATTCCTCATTTCTGCAAACGTAGGCTCCTCTTCCAGGTTTTTTCCCTTTAAGGTCTATGGAAATCTCTCCCTCGTTGTTCTTGACTACCCGAATGAGATCCTTCTTAGGTTTCATTTCCATACAACCCGTACACATTCTCATTGGTATTTTTTTCACTTTCACAATACCACCTCACTTTTAATTGGTCTGATTATTTATCTTCCGAAGTTTCCTCAGAGATTTCTTCCTCAGGTGAAGTTTCCTCTGTGGTTTCTTCAGGAGCTGCCGTTTCAGGCGATTCCATGTCCTCAGTCTCCATCGCTTCGGCTACGTCCTCTGTCTCCAGGATTTCAGCATCCGATGCCGCTTCAGCCTCGTCCGCTGCGAGCTTCCTTGAGGCTGCCGCCTCTTCTTCTCTTCTTGCCTGGTCTTCGAGGTTCTTCGTGCTCTTGATATCGATCTTCCAGCCTGTCAGTTTGGCCGCGAGTCTGACATTCTGGCCTTCCTTGCCGATGGCAAGGGAAAGCTGGCTGTCATCCACAAGCACCTTGCAGGCATTCGTGTTCTCGTCGATGGTCACATCGAGGACCTTCGCAGGACTCAGCGCGTGCGCGATGACCTCCGCAGGATCCTTGGACCACTTGATGATGTCGATCTTCTCATTCCTCAGTTCCCTGACGATGTTCTGGACCCTGGTTCCCCTTGGTCCGACACATGCGCCCATTGGATCGACTTCCGGATCGTTGGAATGCACGGCGATCTTAGTCCTGGAGCCTGCTTCTCTGGAGATGGACTTGATTTCCACCGTGCCATCGAAGATTTCCGGAACCTCACGCTCGAAGAGACGTTTGACAAGACCCGGATGGGTTCTTGACACCGCGATCATCGGTCCTTTCGGATTCTGTTTCACTTCGACGATGTAGAGCTGGATCTTCTCATTGAATTCATAGGCTTCGTTCGGAATCTGCTCGGATGGCCCAAGTACGGTCTCCGTCTTTCCAAGGTCGATGTACACATTGCCCTTGTCCTTCCTCTGGATGGTTCCCGTGATGAGGTCGAATTCCTTTTCAGCATATTCGGAATAGAGGATGCTTCTTTCCGCTTCCTTGATCCTCTGTGTCACGATCTGCTTCGCGCTCTGTGCCGCTACCCTTGCGAAGTTCATCGGTGTGACTTCGTCTTCGACGAAATCGCCAAGCTCATACTTCGCATTGATCGCCTTCGCTTCCTCTAGAGTGACCTCCTCGTTATGGTCATTCACGTTCTCCACGACCTCACGCAGTGCGAAGACCTTGATTTCTCCGGTCTCCCTGTCTATGGTGACTCGCACGCTCTGCGCTCCAGAATTCGCGTAGTTCTTCTTGTATGCCGCGATCAGGGCGTCTTCGAGGGTCTCGAAGATAAGTTCCTCACTGATCCCCTTTTAGGCGACGATCGCCTTGAGGGCAAGAATAACCTCATCCTTCTTTTTTACCTCTTCTTTTGCCTTTGCCTTTGCCATTTCTTCCTCCTATAAATCCTCTTCGATATTCACTGATCTGATGATTTCCCTGGGGATGTCGACGGTCCCTTTGTCCATGGCGAGGGTCAGGGTGTCCCCGGTGACATTCTCAAGGATTCCCTTGTTCGTCTTCGCACCTTCTACTGGCTTCTTCGTCTTCACGAGCACCTGTTCTCCGATGGCATCCTGCAGATGCCTGTCCGTGAACAGCGTCCTGAATATTCCGGGTGATGATACCTCCAAAAAATACTCCTCAGGAATCGGATCTTTCTCATCCAGAATAGCACTCATCCTTCTGCTGACCTTCTCACAATCCTCCAGTGATATTCCACCTTCTTTGTCGATATAGAACCTCAGATAATTCTGACCCATCTCCTTCACGTATTCCAGATGGTACAATTCATAACCCAGAAGATTAACTTCCTGTTCCAGGATACCTTTCAAGCTTTCCAATTTGTTGATTTCAATCACCTCCGTAAAAATATCACGACATCTGTAGTCAAAAGCGCAACTCAAAAAGTTGCGCCACAAATAGAAAGAGCGGGTTTTGCCCACTCTCTCCGCTCCAATATCTTGTCCTTTAATATAATAACATGAATTTTACGAAAAATCAAGGTTTAGAGGTTGAATAAGGAGATCTGGTTGGTATCGTCCAGACCGTCCAATGCACCATGGACATCAAGGGATTCGATGACCGTCTTCGAGATCCTGCAGCGCTTCCTGAGGTCCTCTTTCGAGATGAATTCTCCCCGCTCCGCTTCCTCGTGGATGCTCTTCGCCGCATTGACCCCGACACCGACCAGCGCGCTTAGCGGCGGCCTGATCTCACCATCCTCGATGAGGAACCTTGTTCCATCAGACTTGTAGATATCCACCTTCTTGAACCTCAGCTTCCGCTTGTACAGTTCATAGGCCAGCTCCAGCACCGTGATGAGGCTCTTCTCCTTGTTGCTCACGGTGTTTCCAAGGGCATAGAGCTCATCCATCTTCTCCTTGACGACCTCTTCCCCTTTCAGGATCAGCTCGCCGTCGAAATCTTCGGCACGGACACTGAAATAGGCGCAGTAGTAAGCGAGGGGATAATAGACCTTGAAGTATGCGATCCGCATCGCCATCATGACATACGCCACCGCATGCCCTTTCGGGAACATGTACTTGATCTTCTTGCAGGATTCGATGTACCAGCCAGGAACCTTGTAGGAGCTCATGACGGTCTCGTCCTCCTCGCTAAGCCCTTTTCCCTTCCTGACCTTCTCCATGATGGTGAAGCTGGTCTTGGCAGGAAGTCCTTTGTACATCAGGTAGACCATGATGTCATCCCTCGTACTGATGCATTCTGCCAGGGTCGTGTCTCCATTCTTGATATAGTACTGGGCATTGTTCAGCCAGACATCCGTACCATGGGAGAGTCCGGAAATACGGACGAGGTCAGCGAAGGTCTTCGGTTTCGTATCGAGAAGCATTCCCCGCACGAATTTCGTCCCGAATTCGGGTAGTCCCAGGCAGCCCAGCGGGATGCCGAGGTCTTCCGCCCGGACGCCAAGCGCCTGGGTGGACTGGAACAGGGAAAGGACCTTAGGGTCACTCAGTGGGATGGTCTTGGGATCCAGACCGGTGAGGTCCTGGAGCATCCTCAGCACCGTAGGGTCGTCATGACCCAGGATGTCGAGCTTCAGCAGCCTTCCGGAGATGGAATGGTAATCGAAATGGGTCGTGATGATGTCCGAGTCATTGTCGTCCGCAGGCCTCTGGATCGGCGTGAAGTTATGGATGTCGTTGTCCCTTGGGACAACCATGATTCCGCCGGGATGCTGTCCTGTCGTACGCTTGACGCCGGTCAGGCCGTTCGCGAGCCGCTCGATTTCCGCAGTGGAAAGGTTCTGGTTCTTTTCCTCGTAGTACTTCTTGACATATGCGTACGCGGTCTTGTCCGCTACGGTTCCGATGGTTCCCGCTTTGAAGACATAGCCTTTGCCAAACAGCTCTTCGGTGTACTTGTGCACGATGGCCTGGTATTCCCCCGAGAAGTTGAGGTCGATATCTGGCTCCTTGTCTCCCTCGAAACCGAGGAAGGTCTCGAAGGGGATATCATGCCCGTCTTTGGCCATGATTTCGCCGCACACCGGACAGGTCTTGTCCGGAAGGTCGGCTCCGCTGCTGACGGACCCGTCGGTCAGGAACTCGCTGTGCCTGCATCTGGTGCAGACGTAGTGCG
>DATISI010000319.1:0-3099 GCA_035581745.1 Clostridiaceae bacterium | reverse complement strand
TACGGAAGAAGACTGCAAGAAGGGTCTTCGTGGAAACATCTGCAGGTGTACGGGCTATGTCAAGATCATCGACGCCATCCAGATGGCTGCGAAGATGCTGAAAGACGGGACACCGGTAGAGAAGAATGATTCGGTGAAGGTCTATGCCAGCGTCGGAAGGATCGATGCCCGTGACAAGGCACTTGGAACCGGAAAATATGTCGATGACTACAAGATTGACGGAATGGTCTTTGGAAAGGCCCTTCGGACGAAGTATCCACGAGCGAAGCTCCTTTCCGTGGATGGAAGCGAAGCGAAATCCCTTCCTGGCGTCCTCGGTGTCTTCACCGCGGATGACATCCCTGGAAAGCGGCATCTCGGCCACCTGGTGAAGGACTGGCCTGCAATCATCGAGATTGGAGAGGTCACCAGATACCTGGGAGACACGGTCGCACTCGTCGTCGCGGAGACAGAAGAGATCCTTGAGCAGGCGCTGAGCCTGGTCAAAGTGGAATATGAGGAGCTTCAGCCCATCACAACGCCAAAGGAAGCACTGGCTGAAGACGCTCCCCTCATCCATGAGAAAGGGAACCAGCTCTCCTTCCAGCAGCTGAAACGCGGAGACGCAGAGAAGGCCCTGAAGGATTCTGCCCATGTCGTGGAGTATACCTTCAACACCCCTGCGACAGAGCACGCGTTCCTCGAACCGGAATGCGCTATCGGCATCCCGGTGGACGACGGCCTAGAGGTCATCACCTCGAGCCAGGGCATCTACGATGAGCAGCGCGAGATCTCCGAGCTCACCGGTCTTCCTCATGACAAGGTCAGGATCAGGAGCGCCTATGTAGGCGGAGGCTTCGGTGGCAAGGAAGACATGTCTGTCCAGCACCATGCAGGACTTCTTGCCTATCTCGTGAAGAAACCGGTCAAGGTCAGGTTCACCAGGGTGGAGAGCATGCTCGTCCATCCGAAACGTCATCCCATGGAGATGCACTTCACTGTGGGCTGTGACGAGAACGGCATCCTGCAGGGCATGCGTGCCCGCATCATCTCTGACACGGGCGCTTACGCCTCCCTTGGAGGACCTGTCCTCCAGAGGGCATGCACCCACGCCGCCGGTCCCTACAACTTCCAGAACGTGGATATCGAAGGACGTGCGGCCTACACCAACAATCCGCCATCCGGAGCCTTCCGAGGATTCGGTGTCACCCAGTCCTGCTTCGGCATGGAGAGCTGCCTGAACGCCCTTGCGGACAAGGTGGGAATCTCCTCCTGGGAGATCAGGAAGCGGAACGGCATCAAGCCTGGCGACGAGCTTCCGAATGGACAGATCGCCGACATGGGTACTGCCTATCAGGAAACCCTGGACGCCGTGAAGGAAGAATTCGAGAAATATGCGAATGACCCGGAATATGTGGTTGGAATCGCTTCCGCCATGAAGAACGCCGGCCTTGGTGTCGGTGTCCCGGATACCGGAAGATGCCATGTCGCCATCATCGATGGAAAAGCCCACTTAAGGAGCAGCGCGGCCTGTATCGGACAGGGTCTCGGGACCATCCTCCTCCAGGTCTTCTGCGAAACGACAGGACTCCATAAAGACCAGGTGGTCGTGGAGAATCCGGACACGAAATACACGCCGAACTCAGGAACGACGACTGCCTCCAGGCAGACCGTGTTCACTGGAGAAGCGGCAAGGAATGCCGGCCTCCTGCTGAAAGCGGAGCTGGACAATGGAAAGACCATGCGTGACCTTGAGGGCGAGATCTTCAAGGGCGAGTACGCCTTCAAGTCTGACCCCATGGGCACGGACAAGAAGAATCCCGTGAGCCATGTCTCCTATGGATTCGCCACCCAGATGGTGGTCCTTGACCGTGAAGGAAAGCTCGTCAAGGTGCTTGCTGCACATGACCTGGGTCATGCCATCAACCCCGTCGCGGCTGAAGGCCAGATCGAAGGCGGAGTGGTCATGGGTCTGGGCTATGCCCTGACTGAGGACCTGAAGCTGGACAACGGCGTGACGAAGGCCAAATATGGAACCCTGGGCCTCTTCAAATCCAACCAGATCCCGACGATCAAATCCATCCTGGTGGAGAAGAACCTGGAAGACCTCGCCTTTGGTGCCAAGGGCATCGGAGAGATCACGACGGTCCCTACCGCACCTGCGGTCCAGAACGCTTACTTCAAGCTGGATGGCGAGTTCAGGGTGAAGCTGCCCCTGGAGAACACCTACTACAGGAAGAAGAAATAGTTTCCTGTCAGCCATAGGGCTCAAAGAATGTCATACCATGGGATGCTCCATGGAAAAGGGAATCAAAATAGAAAGAAGATTTTTCCTGCAGGGAATGCTGCAGGAAATCTTTTTTACCGGAATGCTATAATGGATGAAAGAAGATGTCATCCCCTTCCACGGAATCGTGGAGAAACTGAAGAAGATTGTGATAAGGAGCTGGTTGGAACATGAACAATATCATCATCGTCAGAGGTGGAGGCGACCTGGCCTCAGGCACCATCCTGAAACTTCATCGAAGCGGGTTCCAGGTACTCGTCCTGGAAGTTGCGAACCCTTCCTGTATCCGGCGGACCGTTTCCTTCGGGGAGGCTGTCCATGAGGGGAAAATGATGCTTGAGGGAGAGACCTCTGTCCATGTGCAGGACCTCATGTCCATTGGGGAGGCCTGGGAATCCGGCCACATCCCTGTCTATGTGGATGAGCACTGCAGCATCCTCCGGCACATCGGACCCATCGCGGTCATCGATGCGATCATCGCGAAGAAGAACCTTGGTACCTCGCGCTCCATGGCCCCGGTGACCATCGCGCTGGGACCGGGGTTCACAGCAGGACTCGATGTGGACATCGTCATCGAGACCATGCGGGGGCACAATCTCGGGAGACTGATCTTCAAGGGGACCGCATCCGAGAACACGGGAATCCCGGGAATCATCCAGGGTTATGGCCGGGAACGTGTCATCTACAGCAGACAGGCCGGCATCCTCACCCACAGGAAAAAGATCGGTGACATCGTCCGCAAAGGGGAAGTCATCGCAGCCATAGGCCAGGAGGAAGTCCGAGCCTCTATCGACGGTGTCCTCAGGGGCCTGCTGAGGGAAGGCTATGAGGTT
>DATISI010000318.1:0-4941 GCA_035581745.1 Clostridiaceae bacterium | reverse complement strand
CACCTTGAAGATTTCGGTTCCACCCTCAGCACCTTCTGACACGATCTTCGGGGTGCGGATCTCCGTGAAACCTTCCCTGAGGAGGAAGGACCGGAAACCTTCCAGGATCAGGTTCTGGACCCTGAATATGGAGAGGGTCTTCTCGTGCCTCAGGCTGAGGACGCGGTTGTCCAGAAGGGTGTCGAGGTTCACAGAAAGGTCCTCCTTGTTGACTTCGATGGCAGGTTCTTCAGAAGGATTCAGTACGGTGAGGCTTTCCACCTGGAGCTCGAAAGGGGAGAGGTGGCTCCCGCTTTGCGTGACCATTCCCCGGAGCTCGACGACGCTTTCGTTCCCGACCTCCTGCAGGTCGACATCCTTACCAATGACCGTCTGTACTATGCCGCTCCTGTCCCTGAGGATCAGGAACTGGATGTTCTTCAGGGACCGTTTCCGGTGTACCCAGCCTTTAAGGGTGACGGTCTCTCCCACATGGGAACCCATCTCTTCAATCAATAGTCTTTTCATCTTTTTCTCCTCCTTGTATCATTGCAATATTCATGGATAAGTCAGCGGTGTATCTGAATCCCGGCCTGCGGGGAATGGATAAGACCAGGATCCTGGGGAATAAAAAAAGCTCCGAGAGGAAAAATCCTCCTGGAGCGTTTATACGCGGTGCCATCCAGCTTCCGCCAAAGAAAACAGACCTGAAATAAAAAAAGACCTCACTCACAAAGGAGCGAAGTTCTCGCGGTGCCATCCTATTTCAAGCCCTGTCCCCAAGGCGATCTCTACTCCCTGTAACGGTGGAACTCCGTCCCCTCCTAAGTCTCCTTCAGAAGGGCTTCTCCGTGGATGTCTTTCAGCATGTCCGTCCCTATGCGGTTTCACCACAGTCCGCACTCTCTTTGAGTTCTGGAAACAGCCTACTTTTCCCATCAATGAATTGTTTTTCTTATTATCCTAAGCCTTTTCCTTCCTGTTGTCAACACCCGGGCGTATGAAGACAAGGGAGGAAAGCCTATAGTGTGCCAGGCGAGGAGGAACCCAATCGGGGAGGGTCACGCAGCCGTGAGGACGGCCTTTTTGGTTTTACGAGGTTCAGATTTAGCTTGAAGCTGAATGTCATCAGTGTTATCATGGTAAACAATGACTGAATTTATTTCGAAAGGATACCGCAATTGAAGAATTATATGAAAAGACTGGCCATCTATATCGCAGGACTCATGATCCTGGCCTTCGGAGTCGCCTTCTCCATCCGGTCGAAGCTCGGCGTTTCACCGGTGAGTTCCCTGCCGGCAACCCTGAACCTTGTCACCGGACTTTCTGTCGGAACCCTCACCTTCATCTTCTTTGGCATCTGTGTGTTCGGACAGTTCCTTATCCTGAGGAAGAATTTCAAGGTGAAGCATCTCCTTCAGCTCGTCTTCTCCTCCGTGTTCGCCGTCTTCGTCGATTTCGCCATGGCTTTCACGGCGCCAATCGTCCCGGGAAGCTATCCGGTCAAGGTCATGCTGCTTCTGACCAGTCTCGTGTTCATCGGCATCGCCATCTTTTTCCTTGTGCTTACGGACATCGTCTACAATGCACCGGAAGGATTCTGCAAGGTTTTCGCCGACAGGTATAACCTGGAGTTCTCCTTTGTGAAGAGCCGGTTTGACATCTCCTGTGTCATCCTGTCCATCGTCCTCGCCCTGATTTTCCTTGGAAATCTTGGAATCGTCCGAGAGGGTACCGTCATCGCGGCACTCAGCATCGGAAAGATTGTCGGTTTCCTCATGAAAAGGTTCGGCAGGCAACTCACCCTCATCTACACCTAAGCCCAGAAGAAGGGTGACCTAAGGTAATGGATGACCATGAAATCCAACGAACCATCACTCAGAATAATGGATCAGGATGAAGGTCCTGTCATCGAAAAGGCTTCCGGAACATCAGTTGATGGTGTTCCGGAAGCCTTTTCTATTCCTCTCTCTTCAGTCCAGTCCCTTTCCAGCCCGTTACCGTATGGATTATCTGGCCACTTTCCCGACTGCCCCATCGAGCTCGCACTTTGACTTATCATCCTGCAGGTTCAGGTTGTCTCATCCCCCATATGATTCCCGACTTCAGGATGGAGAGAAGGAGCCAGAGGCCGAGGAAACCGGCAAGCAGGAATCCGAGGAACCCGACGACAGAGACGCCGCTGATTGCGGAGTCTGACCCAACACGGATGATCAGGGCGGATGCGATGATGATGGAGGCTACAATCAGGGCGAAGACCATCCGGTTCACCATCTTGTTGAAATCGACCCATTTCTCGTTCATGTTGACAAGGTCGATCTTGACCTTCCCCCGTCCGCTGGCGAAGCTGTCCAGGATGGAGGAGAGGCTTGAGGGGATGCTGAGGGTGTCCATGACGAGGTTGAATCCCTTCACGCGGAGGGAGTCGAAATCCAGGTTGGGTATCACGTCAATCACGTCATTCTCCCTGATATAGGCTCCTGCGATGTCCATGATGCTGAGGTCTGGGGCGAGGTCCGAGAGCACGCCTTCCAGGATCAGCATCGACTTGAGCAGGGTCGTGAACTCCTTCGGAAGCTTGAGGTTGTTCTTCCGGGCGGCCTCGAAGAGGTCCATGAAGAGCATGGAAATCTGGATGTTCCGGAGGCTTGACTGGAAGTACGAGCGGATGATGTCGTCGACATCCTCGTAGAGCCGGTTCCTGCTGACCTGTCCCTTGTGGACGCCGATGGCGAGGACGAGGTTCACGATTTCCGGGATATCCCGCCGCACCAGGGCACCCAGAAGGTCGTTGAAGCTCTTCTTGGAGCGTTCCGAGAGTTCGCCCATGATCCCGAAGTCGATGAAAAAGATTTTGCGTCCGCTGACCAGGAGGTTCCCTGGATGAGGATCCCCATGGAAGAAGCCATTGTTGAAAATCTGATAGAGATAGGAGAGGGTGAGCTTCTTTCCGATGTCCTCGGGGTCGTAACCCTCCCGGAGAAGTTCCTTCGCGTGGGTGATCTTGATCCCGTCGATCCGCTCCTGCACCACGATCCTTTTCGTGGAAAGGAGATGGTAGACCTTCGGCACGCTGATGCAGTTGATGTCCCGATTCTCCTTGCGGAAACGTTCCATGAAGGCCACCTCGTTCCGGAAATCCAGTTCGATGATGGTGGTCTCCCGGATTTCCTGGAGCGCCTCCAGGGGATCGAGGAGCACATCCCGCAGGGTGTTTGGTGCACGCCGCACGATCTTGATGAGGATATCGATGTCTTCGATGATCCGGTCCTCGATGTCAGGCCGCTGGACCTTGACGATCACGGGCGTTCCGCCCTTCAGCACCGCGTTGTGGACCTGGGCGACGGAGGCGGAGGCGACGGGCGCCTCCTCGAAGGACTCGAAGATGTCGAAGAGCTCCCGGGAGAGGTCCTCCTCGACGAGGTTCCGAACCTGATCGAAGGAGAAGGAGGGCGCACTGTCCTGGAGTCTCGAAAGCTCGACGATATAGGCTTGGGGAAGGATGTCGGGTCTCGTCGACAGGATCTGGCCAATCTTAATAAAGGTCGGTCCCAGCTCCTCGAAGACCAGCCTCAGATTCTCCGGATCCTTCCTTCTTTTCTCGACCCTGAACTTCGTGTTGATGACATGCCCGAAACCGTAGGCTCCCAGCACCCGGACAATTTCCCTCAGCCTTCTCGCACTTCTCTTCTCCACATCGCTTCGCATCGCAACTCCACCTTTGGATAGACTATTTTATCTTTGCCTCCAGGGATTTGATCCTGTCTTCCAGGATGCCCACCCTGTCCGCGAGGACCTCGAGTTCCCATTTCGACACCACTTCCAGCGAACCCATCGCTTCCGCAAGGTCGGCTTTCGTCAGCGGCACGTTCTTCTCATTCTTCCGTACGAGCTCCTCACGGAGTTCCCGTCCCTGCTGTACCGTGAGATTCCCTTTCTCGATCAGGGTCTGTATGGTCTTGTCGATCTTGTCGATGGATACAGATGCCGCGCCCAATGTGAGCAGCGCCAGGTTCTTCAGTTCTTCCATGGTCTAATCGCCTCCTGCATTTTGTGGTTAACTTCCTGACTTCATTCTATAACAACAATGTTTCCGCACTGTTAATGGGGGATGAATTCATTTTCAAAGCCGCTTCGGAATCCCATCCGCTGCGCGAAAAAAGGACGGTCCTGCCGGCGTGATGCCGGTAAGACCGTCCTGTAGGATTCCTTTAGGGATTAGGATGCGATTTCGTCATTTCCAGTGACTTCAGCCGGAACGAACTTGTCTCCGAAGGAGAGCAGGAGGTTCAGGGAGATACCCACGATGGCTGCGGTTGCGATGGCTGGGAGCTGGGTTCCGAACATCGGAATCATTCCGCCTTCGAACTGGAAGCTTCCACCAAGACCTACAATCAGGATGACCGCGATGATGGCGAGGTTCTTGGAGCTGAACATGTCAACCTTCCTGTCCATCATGATGGTGATTCCCTGTGCCGCGATGACACCGAAGAGGTAGATGGAGAGGCCGCCGATGACCGCTGTAGGGATGGAGTAGATGACGTTGATCAGCGGGGTGAACATCGAGATGATCATGGTGATGACCGCTGCAGCCATGAGGACCGCTACGGAGAAGTTCTTGGAGATCGCCATGGCGCTGATGTTCTCGCCGTAGTTGGTTCCTGCAGGTCCGCCGATGAGTCCGGATACGATATCGCCGATACCGTCACCGATGAGGTTGAGACCAAGCTTGTTTTCGAGGTCGTACTTCTTCTTGGAGCCCTTTCTCTTCGCCAGGTTGTTGACATAGATGTCAAGCTGGTAGATGTGGGCTGTGGACTCAGGGATGGTCGCGATCGCGATCGGCATGATGGCGATGACCGCTGCGAGGGATGGTGTAGGGAGGGTAAAGATGGGAAGGGTCAGGATGCTGCTGGAAGTGATCGTGTTGAAGGATACGAAGGGGATTCCCGTCATCATGCC
>DATISI010000317.1:0-1606 GCA_035581745.1 Clostridiaceae bacterium | reverse complement strand
GGCTCATGGAGAAGGAAGTCCAGGTCGGACAGACAGGAAAGACCGTAAGGCCTAAGGTATACATCGCCTGCGGAATCTCCGGTGCGGTACAGCACGTAGCCGGCATGGAGAAGTCAGACTTCATCATCGCCATCAACAGGGACCCTGGTGCTCCAATCTTCAAGACAGCGAACATCGGTATCCTGGGCGACGCCCTGGAAATCCTGCCACACCTCGTGAAAGAGATTGAAACCATCCGTTCCAAGAACAAAGAGAACAACGCCTAATCCATATTACTCTGTGTTGCCCCCAATGACATAGAAGGTAGATAAGGAGCTGAAACCTGCATCTGCGGTTTCAGCTCCTCTTTTTTTTGACCTTTTCCAGAGGCAGATAAAACCCCCTCAAAGCCTTTATGACCAAGGCTTTGAGGGGGTAAGACTTTTCAAAAGATTGTGTTATGCATCAGGATTCCCTGTAAAGCAGTTTCATCGGGACACCGGAAGGTTCATTCTGCTGACCTTCCTCTACAGGGGATCAGGCCTCGCCCAGCTGCTGCCTGTAGGAGTACAGCGCTCCGACGAGGTTCGCATTGTTCTTGTGGAAGCAGGGCTCCACCTGGACGTGGATCTTGGCGAACTCGTTCTTCATCCTTCCAAGCACTCCGTTCAGCCTGTCGAAGAAATCAGGACGCTTCGTCACCGCTCCGCTCACGACAATCTTGTCCGGGTCGATGGCGTACTGCAGGTTGAAGATGCCAACCGCAAGCCGCTTGTAGAACCTTCCGATGAGGGCACCCATCTCGGCATCCCCGCTTTCCGCAAGCATGAAGACCTTCTCCCCGTCAAGCATGTCCGGGTCCACGTTCATGATTTTCGCCGCCTCCAGGACGATGGCATACGTGGAGGCATTGTGGCTGTATGTCGTCCCGATGGGTTCCCTGTAGATGTCCTCCATGATCATGAACCCGAATTCCCCGCCATGGAGATGTTTTCCCCTGACGAGCTTCCTGTCGATGACCACGGCACCTCCGATTCCCGTACCGATGACGATGGCGATGTAGTTTGCCGTATCCCTGCAGGCTCCGTTGAAGCCTTCCGCAAGAGCCGCGCAGTTCGCGTCATTGTCGAACCTGCAGGTCTTCCCTGTCATCTCCTCGAGCATCGCCCGGACATCTGGTCCATGGAGATAGGGAAGCGCAGATGCCCCTTCGATGATCCCTGTCCTGATGTTCACCGCACCCGGCGCACTGACCGGGATCCCCTCGATCTTCTGGAGTTTTCCGTAGCTTTCTGCCACCTGGGCCATCCCGGAGAGCAGTTCGGAAAGACTGGTCTTTGGCGTCTTGAAGGAACCTTCCGAATGGATTCCCCCTTCCTCATCCATCAGGGCATGCTTGACGGATGATCCGCCGATATCAAAAACCGCATAATATCTCATGGTGTCCCCCTTGTATCCAATAGTTTGCCAAGAATCATGGGATCATGGATACCGCAGCCTGTTTTCAGGTCAGGCTGCAGCGTCCAATTTATTTCTCTCTCCATCCAGACCGAGCACTACTCGTCCAGGCTCAGGTCCTCACAGTTTGTCGCGATGACCTTATTGTACCAGTCGAAGGAGCGCTTCT
>DATISI010000316.1:0-6736 GCA_035581745.1 Clostridiaceae bacterium | reverse complement strand
CCTGGGCTCCGTCACGGAGCGTTGAATCGTATATCGAAACTTTCTTTTCCATTCCCGTCCACCCCTTTTAGCTTTCGCTTATCCATACAGCCTTTTCTTTTGTTCACGGTCTTATCTTTTGTTCAAGTGTTGTCTTCTGTTCAACTTCTTATCTTTTGTTTAGGCTCTATCTTTCGTTTATTCTCTATTCTTTTGTTCATTCTCATTATCTTCTTCTGTTCGAGGATACCTTTGTATCCTTACTTGTCCTTGTCGCCCTTGTTCCAGCTCATCATCTTTCTGAGCTCGCTTCCGACGACTTCAACCTGGTGTTCCTGCTCCATCCTGCGCTTCGCATTGAAGGAAGGTCTGTTCGCCTTGTTCTCGAGGATCCAGTTCTTCGCGAAGGTTCCATCCTGGATTTCCGTGAGGACTTTCTCCATCTCTTTCTTCGTCTCGTCTGTGATGATCCTGCTTCCTGTGGAGTAGTCTCCATATTCGGCTGTATCGGAGATCGAATATCTCATGTAGTTCAATCCGCCCTGTACGACCAGGTCGATGATGAGTTTCATCTCATGGACACATTCGAAGTATGCGCTTTCTGGCTGGTATCCTGCTTTGACCAGTGTCTCGAATCCTGCCTTCATGAGGGCGGTGACGCCTCCGCAAAGGACGGCCTGTTCGCCGAAGAGGTCTGTCTCGGTCTCTTCCTTGAAGGTTGTCTCGAGGACTCCCGCTCTTGCTCCGCCTATTCCCAGGGAGTAGGCCAGTGCGTTCTCTTTCGCTTTACCGGAGTAGTCCTGGTAGACAGCGATCAGGTTAGGTACGCCTCTTCCTTCCTCGTACTGGCTTCTTACGGTATGTCCTGGTCCTTTTGGTGCGACCATGAAGACATCCACGTTCTTTGGCGGTACGATCTGTCCGTAATGGATGTTGAATCCATGGGCGAACACCAGGCTCTTGCCTTCAGTCAGGTTCGGTCTGACACCGGACTCATAGATATCCGCCTGCTTCTCATCCGGAACCAGCATCATGATGAAGTCCGCTGCCGCTGCCGCGTCTGACACGGTCTTCACGGCGAGTCCGCTTTCTTCCGCCTTCTTCCAGGACTTGCTTCCCTCATACAGTCCGACAACCACATTGACGCCAGATTCCTTCAGGTTCAGCGCATGGGCATGTCCCTGGGACCCGTATCCGATCACCGCTACCGTCTTTCCATCCAATACCTTAAGGTCACAATCTTTCTCATAATACATCACTGCCATTTCTAAAATCCCCCTATCAATTTGTTTCTTCGTTTGTTCGTCTCTTCATGTCTTGTCTTCTTCTCGTCAGTCTCTTTCCCTTAGACGGCCATCACCGCCAGTCCGCCATCGCTTGTCCCCATCCCTTCGTTCCCCCGCTGGAGGCCCGTGAGTCCGGTTCTCGTCATCTCGATGATTCCGTAGGGTTCAAGGAGCCTGACGAACGCATCGATCTTGTCTTCGTCCCCGGTGATCTCCACGATCATGCTCTCCGTCGCCACATCGATGATGTTGGCCCTGAAGATCGCTGCGACCTCTCTGATACCAGACCTTGTCTCCTCCTGCGACCTCACCTTGATGAGGGCAAGCTCCCTTGTGACAGACTGGCTGCCTGGAAGCTCCTCGATCCCGATGACCACATAGAGTTTCCTCGACTGTTTGAGCATCTGCTCCATGGTCGCCTTGTCGCAGTCCATGGTGATCGTGATCCTCGAGACCTCAGGATCCACCGTCTTGCCTACCGAAAGGCTGTCGATGTTGAATCCTCTCCGGCTGAAGAGTCCGGAGACCCTGCTGAGTACGCCTGCCTCATTCTTGACCAGGATTGATATGACGTTCTTTCCCATTTCATACACCCCTTTTTTATCGTCTTTTGTTCGTGCATCGTGTCTGTCTGTCTTCCCCTTGCATCCAAATCGATGTGTTTTCCTGTTTTTGGGTAAAAAAATAACGCCCCACAAAAATTGCAGGGGCGAATGCTATCCGCGGTACCACCCTAATTTCGATAAAAATCGACGCTCGACAAGTTCTAACAAACTCTGGCCTGTAACGGGGCCTGACGTCCCTGCTTACTTTCATGCTTCAGCAGGTCTGCTCGGGAGGGATTCAACTTAGAGGGTAGTATCGATTCACACCAGCCATCGACTCTCTGGAACTACTTGCAAAAAGTTTTGTCTCCGTCATTGCATTTCGATTTTGAATAATGTATGAATTGTAACAACTTATCATTTATCTGTCAACCCCTTAACGATTAAGAACCAAATTTCTTTATTCTTTACGAGATTTTACGTTATTATCAAATTTCACTGACTTTTAGATAATTGAAATCGTCTAGATTATTCATTCTGATAATTATTTATGCTTTCGAAATGAAATACAGTCCTCCATTTTCTTCTTTTCATGCATTTTTCAGAATAATTCACCAAAATATTTTTTTATCCCGGATCAAGGTTCACAATTCCGATTCGCCCCCTTCTTTACCCTGTCAAAACCCCTTTAACGTTGTGACAGCCTCATTTCCGCTTCTTCAAGCGCTTCTGATTCCCGTCACAGCACCCCATTCTACTCCATACCCTGTTGGCCACACGCGTCATCAGGATTCGCCTCTTTCCACAAAGGCTCATGCATTTCCGGTCCCTCCCTGCACTTTCCGAGGCGACGCCCTGAGTGCCGACTTCCGGTCAAATTTCAGGTCCTTTGACCTCTTCCCATGGATTAGGATTGGAATCTTCTCTTCATAGGCATATACTGGACATAGTAATAGAATAAGCAGTGAGGTGAAACAGATTGGCAGATATGGAAATCCTAAAAGCGCTGTCCGATGCCTTCGGCCCTTCAGGGTTCGAGGATGAGGTGGCAGAAGTCATCAGGAAGCATACCGGAGAATTCGATGTGACCGTGGACGCGATGAACAATGTCTTCGTGGCGCTGAAATCCAACACAGGAGACCGTCCCAAGGTCATGCTCGATGCCCATACGGAAGAGGTGGGCTTCATGGTGCAGCACATCACAGGCATCGGGCTCATCGGCTTCGTGAACCTGGGCGGCTGGGTGACCACGAACATCCCCGCCCACACGGTGAGGATCAGGAACACGAAGGGGGAATACGTGAAGGGCATCGTGACGTCCCGGCCGCCTCACTTCATGACGGACGCGGAGAAGAGCGCTCCCCTTGACGTCGAATCCCTCCTCATCGATGTGGGGGCGACATCACGGGAGGAAGTCATCCGCGACTTCGGAATCCAGGTGGGAGACCCCATCGCACCCGATGTGTCTTTCGAGGTGAACGAGAAGAACGGGACATGCTTCGGAAAAGCCTTCGACAACCGCGTGGGCTGCTACAGCATCATCGCAACCATGAAGGCACTTAAGGAAGCAGGTGACCTTACGGTCGACGTCATCGGCTGCTTCGCCGCCCAGGAAGAAGTCGGGACCCGTGGAGCCCAGGTGACCAGCCAGGTGGTGAAACCAGACCTTGCCATCGTCTTCGAGGGTTCACCAGCCGATGACTTCCTTACAGACCGCTTCCAGGCCCAGTGTGTCCTGAAGAACGGGACCCAGATCCGTCATCATGACGCGAGCTACATCAGCAGTCCCAGATTCATCAGCCACGCGAGATGGATTGCGGACCAGGGCAGGATCCGGTACCAGTGCGCCGTAAGGCGCCGCGGCTCCACCAATGCCGGGAAGATCCATGTCTCCCACAAGGCTGTCCCCGTGCTCGTCCTTGGCATCCCTTCGAGATACGTCCACACCCACTACAACTTCTGTGCGGTGGACGACATCGATGCCACCGTAAGCCTCGCCGCCCAGGTCATCCGTTCCCTGACACCGGAGGTTGCCGATTCTTTGATGAACGGCTGAATGCAAAAAGATTAAGTCAGACCCTTCCATCCATGGACCGAAAGCAGGTGGTCCATGGTTTTTTTGGTCATTTCTGTGCGCCTGAAGCATACATCTATTCTTCTATCATGGTCATATATCCCTATCATGCCTGCCGGCCATTTCCCTCTTCTGATAACATTTACATCGCATTTCCACGGAAAAACCTTTGCAAATGAAGGTTTTCTCTGCTATATTGATGAGAACTAAAAACCACTCTCATATAATTCCGGAGATACGGTCCGGAAGTTTCTACGAGGTCACCTTAAATGACCTGGCTATGGGTGAAGAAGATCGATCCGATATGGAAGGCAGACCTGTCTGCCCGGCATGACGAAAAATCCAGATTCAGCCCTGATGGGAGAGTCTGGTTTTTTAGAATCTGGAATACTGGAGGAAAGGAGAAATCATCATGGCAAAGGTCCTGAAGGAGCACGGGGACTCCTTCAGGAAACCCATCCGTTCCCTTACAAAAGAAAAAATGATTTCGTGAGGTGATCAAATGTTCCATATCAAAAACCTGAACAACATATCGGAAAAAGGACTGGAAATGCTGACCAGCGAGTACACCATCACTAAAGATGCCCCTGCGGACGGCATCCTTCTTCGGAGCTGCACCATGCATGGCATGGCGCTCGATGACTCGGTCAAGGTCATCGCAAGAGCCGGTGCCGGCGTGAACAACATTCCCATCGAGGAATATGCCGAGCAGGGCATCATCGTCTGCAACACGCCTGGCGCGAACGCCAACGCCGTCAAGGAGATGGTGATCCTCGGTCTCCTGCTCTCCTCGAGGAAGGTCGTCCAGGGCATCAACTGGGCGAAATCCATCAAGGACGAGGAAGACCCGATGAAGCTCATCGAGAAGGAGAAGAACCGCTTCGCAGGACTTGAGCTCACGGGCAAGAAGATCGGGGTCATCGGTCTGGGTGCCATCGGCGTCCTGGTCGCGAACACGTGCCGAGCCCTCCGCATGGAGGTCTATGGCTATGACCCCTTCATCTCCGTGAACTCGGCATGGGGCCTGAGCTACAAGGTGAAGCGCGAGCAGAACCTGGACAGGATCATCGAGGAATGCGACTACATCACCCTACACGTCCCGCTCATCGACCAGACCAAGAGCATGATCACTGGGGAACGGCTGATGAGGGCCAAGAAAGGAATGAAGCTCCTGAACTTCTCCAGAGGAGGACTCGTCAGGGATGAGGATATCAAATCTGCGCTGGAAAGCGGCAACCTCTCCAGCTATGTCACAGATTTCCCGAACAAGGCGCTCCTGGGCATGGACGATGTCATCTGCATCCCCCACCTTGGTGCCTCCACGGCAGAATCCGAAGAGAACTGCGCGGTCATGGCGGTGAATTCCGTCAGGGAGTATCTGGAGAACGGAAACATCTTGAACTCCGTGAACTACCCGGAATGCGGCATGGGACCCTGTGAATCCAGACCACGGCTCTCCATCTGCAACCGCAACGTGCCCAACATGGTCAGCCAGATCACGCGCATCCTGGGCGAGAGCTGTGTGAACATCGCGGAGATGAAGAACCAGTCCAAGGGGAACTACGCCTACACGCTCATCGATACCGACGGGGATGTGGATGAGGAGACGCTGGAGAAGATCAGAAGCCTGAATGGCATCCTGAAGCTTCGCGTGATCCAGCCCAGACCACGGATACGCTGCTGACCTTAACTACCCATGACGTTAAAACGCTGACCTGTGAACTGCCCCCTGTCCATCTGACAGGGAACCGTTCATGGCCAGCGTTTTTTGTCGTCCTATTTTCTGAAGGAGGCGAGGGCATACCACACGTAGAACTCTGCTGCGATGAGGAGTCCTTTCTCATCGAGGTCGAACCGCTCGTGATGGTGCGGATATGCGGTACCGTCGTCAATCGGGTTCCTCGTCCCAATATTGACATACACGCCCGGCACTTCGAGCTGGAGCTCCGCGAAATCATCCGCCCCCAGGGATTTCTCCTGGTCCGTGCGGACATTCTCCTCTCCCACGATCTCCTTCGCGATTTCCGCGGCGAAAGCCGCAGCCTTCCGGTCATTGATCACCGGACTGGAATAGGACAGGAACTCGATCTCAAGCTCCGCACCATGCGCTTCGCAGATGGACCGCATGATCCGCTCGATGGATTCCTGCGTCCTGTCCCTGGTCTCCAGGCTGAAGGTACGGAAAGTCCCTTCCAGCAACGCTTCGCCGGCGATGTTGTTGTAGCGTGTCCCGGCGTTCATGACGCCTATCCCTACGACGACAGGATCCACGGGATCCGTCTGACGGGCCACGATGCCCTGCAGGCCAACCACGCAGAGCGATGCGATGTACAGGGCGTCGATCCCCAGATGGGGCTTCCCGACATGGCTGCTCTTCCCCACGACCCTTGCCTTGAAGTAGTCGCAGGAGGCCCCGACGGGACCCGGTGTCACCGTGATGGTTCCGGTATCCAGGGCAGAGGAGACATGGATCCCAAGGACACTCTCCACATTCTCGAGGTGACTGGCTGCGACAAACTGCCTGGCGCCCTGTCCGATTTCTTCCGCCTGCTGGAAGAAGAGTTTCACCATCCCTTCCAGTTCATCCTCCCTTTCCTTCAGGACCTTCACCGCACCAAGAAGTGCCGCCATGTGCCCGTCGTGGCCACAGGCATGCATGAGTCCCGGATTCCTGGATACGTAGTCGGTCTCATTCTTCTCGCTGATTTCCAGGGCATCGGTGTCCGCACGCATGGCGATGGTCTTCCCCTCCTTCTTCCTGCCGAGATAGCCAATGACACCGGTCTCGCCCACCCGTTCATGGAGCACGCCGATCTCATCAAGTTCCTTCTCGATCTGAAGCGCGGTCTCGA
>DATISI010000315.1:0-1807 GCA_035581745.1 Clostridiaceae bacterium | reverse complement strand
AGGACGGGCATACCGCTGGTGGGACAATCTCCTCCGTACCCTCCAGGTTCTCGCTGACGGTGCTAAGGATTTCCGGGATGACGTCGTTGGACCTTCGTACGAGGACATCGGCACCGATCCTTACCCCTTTCTTCCGGATGTCGTCCATGTTGTTCAGCGTGGCACGCTTCACCGTGACCCCGCCAAGCTCCACTGGCTCGAGGAGTGCCGTAGGCGCGACCCTTCCGGACCTTCCCACGTTCCATTCCACATCCAGGAGCCTGGTCACAGCCTCTTCCGCTTCAAACTTATAAGCGATGGCCCATTTCGGGAACTTGATCGTATAGCCCAGGAGTTCCCTCGTCCGCATGTCGTCGATGGCGATGACAACCCCGTCGATCTCATAATCGAGGTGTTCCCGCTCCTCTTCGATCTCCCGGATGGTCTTCTCGATTTCCGTGAACTGCTCCGCAGGCTTGAAGAAACCGTCGGTAAGGAAGCCCATCTCATGGATGAATGCGATCATCTCCGTATAGCTCGAAAAGGGTTCCCCTTCCTTAGACCCGATGTCATAGAAGAAGGCGGTGAGGTTCCTTTTCCTGGTCTCCGCGAGGTTAAGGTTCCGGATGGCCCCTGCCGCTCCATTCCTCGGATTCTTCAGCGGTACGGCCGCTTTGGCGTTGTACTCCTGGAAGGCGGTCTTCGTCATCATCACCTCGCCATGGATCTCGAACACGTCATGGCTTCCGATGCGCATCGGCACGGAGCGGATGGTCTTCACCTGAATCGTGGCATCTTCCCCGATGGTTCCTGTCCCTCTGGTCGCCGCGCGTTCCAGCACGCCGTCCGCATCATAGGTGAGGTTGATGGTGAGTCCGTCGAATTTATGCGTGATGATGTAGCGGATGGGTGGAAGCTGGTCTTCTCCCTCCGCGTTGTGTGATTCTATGAACTTCAGGTTCCTGGTATGCCAGGAAAGCAGCTCGCTGAAGCTCTGGGCCTTGTCGAGGCTCCACAGCTTCGCCCGATGGGTGTATTTCCGGAATTCCGGAGATACGGCATCTCCCACCCGCTGGGTCGGCGAATAGGACAGGACGTATCCTGTCTCCGCTTCAAGTTCCTTCAGGAGGTCGTACATCCTGTCATACTCGGCATCTGGAATCGTGGGTTCATCCAGGACATAGTACGCCCTGGCATGTTCGTTCAGTTCTCTGACAAGGGATTCAATCTGTTCTCTCTTCTCCATATGCCGCTCCTTACACGAGTTCTAATGGGGCCAGACTGAGGATGAGGTTCTTGATTCCCTGGGAATCAAAAGCGATGACCACTTTGACATCGCTGCCCTCTTCCTCTTTCTTGATCACGGTTCCGATCCCGAATTTGGGATGCTTCACCTTGGTACCCGGGAAGATGTCTCCTTTGCCGAGCGTCTTCTTGTCCGGCCTGTCCAGGGTGCTGTTCGCACTTTCCACCGCTTCACGTGTGGCATACTCGGAGAGGCGTGAGCGTGTCTCCGAGAACCCTGTCGCGCGTGGGTTTGATGACCGCACATAGGTGTCCTGCCTGACGCCGACCTTCTCCTTCAGTTCCTTCGGGATATCCTGGAGGAACTCTGAAGGCGGATACATGACGGTCCTTCCATAGACCATCCGGACTTCCGCATGGGTCATGTAGAGCAGGTCCATGGCCCTGGTGATTCCGACATAGGCAAGCCTTCTCGACTCCTCCATCTCTTTCGGGTCCTCAAGGGACATGGCGCCAGGGAAGAGTCCGTTCTCCATCCCCACCATGAACACCACAGGGAACTCGAGTCCCTTGGCGCTGTGCA
>DATISI010000314.1:0-2465 GCA_035581745.1 Clostridiaceae bacterium | reverse complement strand
ATAATTGCTGGGTTTATCTGTGACGAGGGTGAAATAAAAATTATAGACCTTCTTCCCATTATAGACATCGACCTCTTTGGAGATCTTCTCCGGATCCAGCTGGTCGAGGTAAGGCTGGGTATTGGGATTGCCTTTCAGGTAGCTCATGAGGATGCCTGTCGCCTGCTCCATGGACACCTTGCTTTCCCGGTTCAGGATATCAGGGTTCTCATACTTCAGGGACACACTGACCAGGATGCCCTCTTTGAGGTACTGCATATAGATGTTGTTCCCGGTGAAGTATTCCCCGCTCTTCTGTCTGGAGATCGTCGTATACTGTCCTGAGGTTTCATTGAAGGTATGGGTGACCTCATACAGGTTCGCATCGAATGCCAGCCGACGGATATAGTATCTGCTTTTCTCCAGCAGCTGCTCAGGCGCGATCATTGGAAGGTTGATTTCTGTGGGCCTTTCCTTCAGATAGATGCTGATGATCTGGGCCGTTTCATTCAGTTCATACACATTCCTGGAATCCGTGAATTCAAAGACGAGGATCCCGTCATAATTCTTTGTGCGGACGTAGCGGATGTTCTCATCCTTGTCTGCTGAGAAATAAGCCACTTTATCCCGGAAGCTCGAATCCGGCTCGGATGAGGGGGACGAGCAGGACACGAACAGGCCTGCTGCAATACAGATGATGAACAGGTATTTCAATCTTTTTTTCATATCTCCCCTCCATTCCATTTCATTATATATGTGAAATATAAATTTCCTGTAAATTTAGTGACAAATCTATGGATTATGAAGAATAATAGAAGGTTTAACCGGGGTTCTGGGCCCATGAGAGAATCATATCATGCAGGAGAAATCCTGTTGTTACAATTCTATGAAGATTTCCTCTTCATGTCCTGAAATGGATGACTTATTTCATGCGGCGCAGCGGGAATGCCGAGATGCGCTGAAGATATTGCAAACAAAGGCAATAGAAAAAAGGCTTTTCAGCCTTTTTTCTTAAAGGATATGTTTTTCCGCCTCTTCCACAAGCTCCGTCATGAGGGCTTTCACCGTCATGATCTTGTCGACCCTGTAGGCATTGCTGCCCGCGAAAACCAGACCATTCTCGCCTGTCACCGAGCTCATGAGGGCATCGGAGATACAGTAAGGTGTCGTTCTCGGATTACATGGGATAAGGCAGTTGTAGCAGCGTGTGATGGGGATGTCTTCCTTGTCGAGCCTTTTCGTGAAGTCATTGTTGATGGCTCTTCCTGGCATGCCTACCGGGCTCTTCACCAGGCGGATGTCCTCTTTGGTCGCCACAACGTAGGCGTTCTTGAAGTTCATATGCGCATCGCATTCCTCTGTGGCGACGAATCTTGTCGCCATCTGGACGCCTGAAGCGCCAAGGTTCATGTACTTCGCGATGTCCTCACCGGTGAAGATGCCTCCAGCCGCGATGATCGGGATCTTCACGCCGTATTTCTCCTCATAAGGCTTCACGGCTTCCAGCACCTCGACGAGGATCTCTTCGAGTTCCTTGTGGGTGTGGTTCTCGATGTCATCCTTCTTGAATCCCAGATGCCCTCCGGCTTCGGGACCTTCCACGATGAAGACGTCTGTGGTCCTTCCGAACCTCTTGTCATATACCTTGGAGATGAGTGCCGCAGCCTTTCCTGAGGATACGATCGGGGCGATTTTCGTCTTCGTCCCTTCCACGAGTTTTGGAAGGTCCAGGGGAAGTCCCGCTCCGGTGACAATCATATCGATCCCTTCCTCTATGGCGGTCATGAGCAGCTCGTTGTAGTTGTTCATGGCTGCCAGGAGGTTGATCCCGATGATGCCATCCTTGGAAAGCTCCCTTGCTTTTCTTATATGTCTTATCATTGCTCTTTTGTTTGCTTCAAGATTCTTCTTCACGAAGTCGTTTTCCAAGAATCCGATCTGGACCCCGGAAATCACACCGATTCCGCCCTCGTTCGCCACTGCGGCAGCCAGTCCTGACAAGGACACGCCGATTCCCATGGCTCCCTGGATGATGGGCACTTTCGCGACCAGGTCTCCTATTCTGAGTTCCTTTAATTTACCTATGATAATCTCTCTCCTTACGTATATAAATTGAGCTACAAGTCTAATTATAACCAGTGGTAGTTTGATAATCAAAATATTAAGAGATTTTTAAGAAATTCGGCCTTCCAGAACCGGTGCTGCATCCATGAGGATAGGTGTATCCGTGGAGATGGCCATCAAAAAGAAAGTAACCAATCGGAATGGAATGAAAAAGACATCTGGCCTCATCGACGAGCCAGATGTCCTTCAAATTCCTTATGGGTTTCAGGTCAGCTTTCGTGTCCCCTTCTCCATAGCAGCCTGATGCCTACAGACAGGCTTAAGCCAGACCAATGGTCCTTCACTCTTGTCGGCTGGAGATTCCATCGGACTTAGCCCTCCCAGTAAGGTTTCGTTCGGCTCAGGACCATCTACAATCGCTT
>DATISI010000313.1:0-5527 GCA_035581745.1 Clostridiaceae bacterium | reverse complement strand
CCCACCCCCTCCACATATTCTGTGGGAGTGGAAGGCACTTCCACAGGAATGGAATCTTTCTTGGTCACCGTGATTCCGGCATCTTCTTCCATCTGTATCCAGGATACCGCTGATTTCTTATCTTTTCCCTGTACCATGTCTGTCACAGACCCGGCCATACTTAGGGACAGGACAAGCGATGCTGTCAATATGATGATATTCTTATTCTTCATTGATCTCTCCTTACTGTTGTTTCTTCATAGACATAAATATAAGCACAGGATGTGAAGAATCTATAAAGGATATGAACAAACAAAGATATCCAATTGTGAAACATGGAAAGGATTGCTGCTGACCTGTTGCAGAAATCTTAAAGACCACGATAAAACCAGGCGCTGAAGGCACCTGGTTTAAAATCTGTTTATTGAGATGGAATATAGTCAGCCTCAGGGGAAGTCATCGATTCAATGCGCTTCCGTCAGGCTACTCATAGACATTCCCGTCTATGAGGAATTCATCTCCATAGACCGTGTAGCTGAACGGGGTCACGAGGTCCACATTCCCTTCTGTCCATAATCTGCGATAGGCGTTGACCCTGTCAGCGCCGGGATTTCGCGTGTTGATCAGCTTGCTGTACCTTAAATCCATGAGCTTTATAAGAAACGCGCCCTCATCAATTCCAGTCGCAGGAGTCCCCCCCATCTCTGAAGTGGCAAGGTCTATCAGCGTCTTCGCCCCAGTCTGTCCGTGATTGACGATCATATCGTAGAGGAACGCCTGGGTCAGGGGGTACTGTGCCCCAATCACGCTGAACATCCGAACAGATGGTATCCAGTAGCTGGAATTCATCTTGTCAATCTGCGCCTGTCGGAACAGGGGATCAGTGTTGGACTGTACGTCCTCGATGAACCCCTCGAGCCCTTCCGTGCTGTCATTGGAATCACCGGCATTCCCCGTGTGGGGAAGCCTGTCCACAGCATCAAGGTGAGGGATGTACTTTGCAAGGCTGTTATGGGGATTAAGCTCCGTGTAATGCTTAATGAGGTCATTCCCGTCGTAGGTCCCGGTTGTGAAGCCCACAATGCCGAAGTTGATTCCCCTCCCATCACCCAGATACTCCGCATAGCTGTACTGGAAGATGGTCTTGGAGTTCTCATTTGCAGTCGTCAGCTGCAGGGCAACACCTTTGAGATGTGGTGAGACTTCGTTCAGGGGAGGTTCCGTGGCGGCACCTTTCTCAGGAGGTACGGGTGCAACACAGCCCGTGACTGCGAAAGCCATCACGGCTGTCATCAAAAGGGTTTTCATTCTTTTCACGGACACACCTCCTTATCGATTTTCCATGCCGTAGGACAGACCACCTTTAGCCTTTAAGACTTCAGGTCATTCCTTCAAAATTCAGCACAGGTACCGTCAGCTCTGCTTCCTGGCAGTCCTCAGACTTTTGGTTCATTCTACCATAATGGCCTGTTCTGCTAACCCTGATGGTACCTGCCTGCATGTCTGGCCTCTTAATCCTCTTCCCTCCACTCCAGGTTCCTGGAATGAAAGGAGATGATGGCTGGCTATGAATAAGACTCCGCAGCCTGCGGCTTCTTGACGTCGCCTTTGCGTTTCAGTTTGTTCCAGCCTACCTGCAGGCCCTTCATGGCGTTGAAGATCGCTCTAAAGTTGGTATATACCATGAGGGCACGGTAAAAGATTCTTTGCAGGAATAGCCAAACGAGTATCCTCACGTTCAGCTTCTCAAGCCGGAAAGCATAGATGGCAATCATATAGTCCAGAAGGAGAAGCACCAGATAATAGGCGATGAATATCGGGGCACGGCTGCTGAACAGACCGAAGACCAGGATCAGATCCGCCATAGGAGAGAGGGTCTGGAACACATACTGGAAGAGCCACATGTTCGGAAGTGCGATGAAACCCAGAGCTTTATGCTCGGTGTCGAACATCATGTCCCGATGTTTCCAGAGGGTCTGAAGGATGCCATAGGACCATCGGTACCGCTGTTTCATGAAGCTCCTCAGGTCTCCAGGGGCTTCCGTATAGGCAAGGGCTTTCTCCTCATACTTGACGCTGTAGCCCTCTCTGAGGAGTGCTATGGTCATGTCGGTATCCTCCGCCAGTGTGTCGCTCTTGTAGTAACCACACGCTGCAACGTAGTCCCTTCTCCAGGCCCCTATGGCGCCTGGAACCACCGTAATACAGTTCAGCTCGGCGAATGCCCGCCTTTCGAGGTTGAATCCGACAACATATTCGATGTACTGCCATTTGGTCAGGAGATTGTGCACATTCCCTACTTTCACATTCCCCGAGACCGCTCCGACTGTCTCATCCTCGAAGTGTCGAACCATCAGGGAAATGGCCTCCTTATTTACCACCGTATCCGCGTCAAAGGCCACTACAATCTCCCCGGATGCTCTCCTGAATCCCAGTTTCAGCGCGGAAGACTTTCCACCGTTGGCTTTCTCCAGAAGGACCACCCTGGGGTTGTCCCTGAAGGCGTCCTCAACGACTTTTGAAGTGCGATCCATCGACCCGTCATTCACCACGATGACCTCCAGATCCTCATATGTGCTTTCAAGGACCGAAAGTACAGTAGCAACGATGACCTTCTCCTCGTTGTAGGCCGCGATGACGACACTGACGGAAGGCCTGAAACCCGTATCTCTGATTTCCTTCCTCACCCTCCTATGCTGCTTCTTCGAGAAGTAGACCAGGAACAGGAGTCGAAAGGCACCGAGAACCGTCGTCGCTAGAAAGACATATCCCATGAATGCCAGGATTCCGAACCCGATGACCATGGCAGATTTGGTGTAGAGGACGAAATGACTGTCCCCTACTTCTACTGCCGGCATGACCTCTGCCCTGGACTTTCCGATCAGGCTGCTGACCGTCACAAACTCATACCCCTGCTTCTTCAATTCCTCAAGGATCCG
This sequence comes from Clostridiaceae bacterium, assembly GCA_035581745.1. Taxonomy (GTDB): domain Bacteria; phylum Bacillota; class Clostridia; order Clostridiales; family Clostridiaceae; genus Youngiibacter. The sequence continues at coordinate 2,609 of DATISI010000313.1, read as the reverse complement.
TGGAAGTGCTTCAATCGTGCTTTCTCGGTTTCCCCCGGAATCATGCATCAGGATGACATTACCATCAGGCAGATCCTTCATGACCTTCTGATAGATTTCCTCCGCAGTCGGATCCGCCCAGTCTCTGGGGTCAATGGATTCGCCGACTACCGTATAGCCCATCTGCTGCGTCTTCACGATGGGAAGATAATCTTCAGAATTCAGGCTGTAGGAATCCAGGCTTCCCGGCGGCCTGAACAGCAGGGTTGAATGACCAAGGACGTCCTGGATGACGCGCTGCGTGATGCTGAGTTCCAACTTCAAACGAAAATCGGAAATATTGGAGGTATCTGCATGGGTGAACGTATGATTTCCAATCTCATGTCCTTCATTATAGATCCTCTCCAGCAGCTCCTGGTTGGAAAGTGCGTTAATGCCGATGACAAAGAATGTCGACGGTACCTTGTACTGGCTGAGGATGTCGAGGATCCGCGGCGTATATTTCTCGTTTGGACCGTCATCGAATGTCAGGGCAACTTTCTTTCCCTCAGGTTTTCCATATTTCTCGACTTCATAATATTGAGGGTAGACATCATAGGTTTCTTTGATGATTCGTCCATCGCGGGTCTGGAAGCTCCTTTTCCCCTCCTGCTGAATAGTTTCCACTATCCTCAGGATGTCACCCATATCCGTATACTGGACCTGGCCTGAACTTGCGATGACCTGCATGCTGCTGGATGGGTCTACAGAAGTGTTATCCTTCCCAAGGTACGTCCAGACTCCGGCATCCTCAGTTCCAAGTGCGAAGAGGCCGATATTCGTGATTCCTTTGGACGATGCCTGATGCATACCATTATAGAGTGTGGCCGCATCGAGGAACCAGACCACGTGCTCACTGTCCGCCTTCCGATAGCGGAAAAAGGGATTCAGCTTTTCTTCATTCCATGCTATCTTCAGATCTCCCTCGCTTGCCCGACTGAGGACTTCGGTGAAAGTCAAAAACTGTGCAGGTTCTGTTCCTTTCACGTCCCAGTCGTATCCATAATTCCCGAAAACGGGTACGATCTTTTCTTTAGGGATGTCACCCAGGCTTTCGATGATGCTTTCCACCCACGCCTGGGAAGCGACTGGTCCCGGAACGGAAGCGGAATAACTTTCGTCGTATAGCAGGGCCAGGAGATAGTCCGCATGGTTCGCAAGGGCTACCGTATCATAGGCCTCCATCTCACCAGCCGGTATGGTCACAGCAACGAGACGACCTTTCCGGTGCAGTGCCTCGCTTACCGTCTTGATGAAGGCGGTATAGGCGTCCTTGTCCTTCGGGTTGATGTTCTCAAAATCGATGGTGACACCCGAGGATCCGCTGGATTCCAGGCGGGTTACTAGGTCACGGATGAACCGTTCCGTATGCTCAGAAGATGTGATGAGGTTACTGGCAAGGGTAGAGTCCCAGTCATCCTTTAAGAGGTTCTGCACTACCGGCATACTCTTTACCCCGTTGTTCCTCAAGAGCTCCAGGGTGTCCTCCTGGGGTTCTCCGGTCAGGGTGAGGTCTTCTGACAGGGAGAACCAGTCCGGAATCACGATATCGATCTCCCCGACATTTTCTTCCAGGGAGAGCTTGCCATGGGCATTCCCCTGGTTGTAGAAGGCAAAAACCTGGCTTCCCGCTTCAACTCCCTGTCTCTCCGTATTGGAATAGTCCCGACTGGAGAGATTGCTCTGTGAAGGGACGGGGGAAATATCTCCTTCCGTCAGTGCAACTTCTGGAGAGGTATCTTCGGGAGAAGGGATATCGATATAGAGCTGGGACTTCTCCAGATTGATATCAGGAAGGGACGGCTGTGCATTGAGGGCAAGTCCCATGACCAGAACCACGACAGGCAGGACAAGGACCATGAGGAGACGTGAGCGTCTCACCACCCGCAGCCTTTTTCCTGTGGCATCATGGAAAACAGCATGGGAATCATGGCCCTTTCTGGTGTCACGTCTATAGATATAGGAATAGAGCGGAAGGATGGCCAGGCTTATCGCGAGCCCTCCAAGGAGGCTTCCCACGAGGAATGGCACACTGCCAGGTTTCCCTTGTACCAGGTTTTCAAGAGACAATGCTTTCGAGCTGAAGTCAGGCAGAGGAATCAGGCTGATTCGGCTTGCAATCCCATAAGAAAGGAGATGTACGATAGGAAACATCGTGACCAGGAGCACACCGACCGCCATGAGGAGGAAATTGAGACTGAACGCCAAAGACAGTAAGGGAATCAGGAGCCACTTGATTTCGGACACCGGAAGCATACTGAGCAGGATTCCTGTGGTAAGTGCGATATAGAGACGTCTTCCAGACTTCACTGAAAAGGAATGATACTTGATGGAACTCATTGTCTTTTTAATCATTAGTTACCTCCGTAATGACGACCATGTCCTGGATCATCCTGAAGGATGGGACATGACACACGAAAGGGGAACGCCGTAACTTTATTAAATGAAGACCGCGGATAAGAAGACTGATGGCTTTGAGGGGGAGTACGATTTCCCACTGGTCCTGCCTGATGGGTTCAATGGATCATGACCAGGGTTGTTTCCAGGATTGTGAATGGAAATAAAAATACCTCCTTTTCTCAGAGCAAGGT
>DATISI010000312.1:0-2549 GCA_035581745.1 Clostridiaceae bacterium | reverse complement strand
GAGTTCCTTTGAAGAAAGGAAAAAGGTGAGGAGCGCAAGGTAGACGCTGATCTGGACGGCAGAGATGAGGAAATTCCGAAGGACATCCTTATGCCTGCCATGTCCGATCTCATGGGCGAGGACGCTCACGATCTCATCCGGGGTGCACTTCTCCAGCAGGGTGTCATAGAGCACGATATGCTTGAACTTGCCGAAGCCGGAAAAGAAGGCATTCAGCCTTGCGGACCGTTTCGATGCGTCCATGACGCTGATCCCCCGGATACCGTAACCAGTCCGGACGCCTAGGTCCTCGATCTTGTCCTTCAGCTCTCCTTCAGGAAGGGGCGTCAGCTTGTTGAAGATCCGGATGAAGACCTTGGTGTAGAGGATGTTCATCAGGAGACTGAGACCCATGATGAGGAGCCACGCATAGAAGAGGAATCCGCTTCCCATCCTGCGGTACAGGGAGAGGAGGGCATAGAGGAGTCCTCCGCCGACGACGATTGTGAGGATGATGGACTTCATCTGGTCCATCAGGAAGGTGTAGACGGTGGATCTGTTGAAGCCATAACGCTCCTCGATGCTGAAGATCCGATACCAGGTGAACCGGATATCCAGGAAAAAGCTGATCATGGCGTAGAAACCAAGGAACAGGAGCGTCTGGAGGACGGGGTCTGAGGTGTAGGGGTTGACCGTGACTGCAATGGCGGGAAAGATCCCGAAAATCAGGAAGAGGATGAGGACAGCCGTATGGAGTACCTTCTGCAGGATGGAAAGCCTGTGCGTCTCTTTGGTATAGTTCAGCCATTTCTGATAGTCTTCGGCGTTATAGACATCCGCTACGTTCTCCGGAACGGGCTGGTCCCGATGCCTGTAATTCAGGATGGAAAGGGAAAGGTCCAGGATGAACATGGCGATGATCACCAATAAGGTTAGCTGGAACATGAGGTGCCTCCTTCAGGCAGGAACAGGAGTTCCTGCGTCGTGAATCTGACATGCCTGGATACGGAACAGGGAAAGGATGGATGAAGTACAACCGGAACCGATCCGGAATGCATGTCCTCTTATGGTTACTATACCGCGTCATCTGGAGAATTGACATCCATGGGATGCAGGATTCATCGTTTTTTTAGATTTAAGAGGCCATGCAGTGAGCCTGATACCTGCAAACCGGACTGCTCGGATACCATCATACACCGGGACTGCGCTAGCAATGGATTCTGTCAAATGTCAGGTGGAGCGGAATGTCACCACACATTGAATTCTGTATGAGCGGGATTCATAGGATTTATGACAGAGAAGGCCATTGTTTCCAATTCGTTTATTGATTTTTAGTGGCCAAATCACTATTGTTAGAGTGAAAGGAAAGTGATTGAGATGAAGAACGAAGCACTGGAAAAGGCCGTAGAAATCAGGATCAGCGATGTGGTGCTTGAGGGTGACCTTTTTATCCCGGAGGATGCGAAGGGGATTGTCCTTTTTGCCCATGGCAGCGGAAGCAGCCGGCATAGTCCCCGGAACCGGTACGTTGCCGGTGTCCTTCAGAAAGAAGGCATGGCTACCCTCCTCATCGACCTTCTGACAAAGAAGGAGGACAGCGTCTATGAGACAAGGTTCAACATCGACCTTCTCGTGTCCAGGCTCCTCGAGATCACCGAGTGGCTTAAGGAACAGGAGGAGACGAAAGAACTTTCTGTCGGCTATTTTGGAGCCAGCACAGGCGCAGCTGCAGCATTGAAAGCCGCAGCCCGTTCAAAAGTGGGGATTTTCGCAGTCGTGTCGAGAGGTGGCCGGCCAGACCTGGCTGAATCGGCACTCGACAAGGTGGATGCGCCAACCCTGCTCATCGTCGGCGGAGATGACAGCGTGGTCATTGAACTGAACCAGATGGCATACAGGAAGCTGAACGCGCCTAAAGAGCTTGTCATCGTTCCCGGAGCCACGCACCTGTTCGAGGAGCCCGGGACACTGGAGGAAGTGGCTCGACTGGCAACCCGCTGGTTCAACAAGCATGTCCACTCCACTACGGAAGAAATCTGATCAGGGAGATGAAGTTGAAACCAATAGGGAGGAGACCAACATGGTGATGATCATTGCACCAAAATCTTCGACGCTGAGGAAGACGACATGTTGAGTTCAAGCCCATGAAATGATTTTCTGGAAGGGACGGAATATTTTTTGGAAAGAAACTTAGGATCATGAATCAGATAAGTCAGAAGGGTCATGTCAAGGACACATGAAGACATACAGGAGGGGGAAATCACATGGAAGGCAGGATGGTCAAAGGGGAAACCCTGTCAGGCGCACTACTACTTGTCGCATTCTTTACGGTGATCGCTTCGATCGTTCCGGAGATCCTGTTCAAGGAAACAACGGGAGAGGTTCCAGGATGGCTGCCCTATATGAAGATCCTTATCCTTATAGGGGGTGGTCTGCTCCTGTTCCTGTGGAAGAAGAGGGAAGACCTCTTCAGGTTTGCCTCAGTCCTCACCGTGGTCATCGGGATGCAGGTCGTGACCACAGCAGCCGGAAATACCCCCTGGTGGAGGTCGGTTTTTGACAGGGATACC
>DATISI010000311.1:0-1503 GCA_035581745.1 Clostridiaceae bacterium | reverse complement strand
AATTGGCGGAGTTTGACCGAAGGCAAGCGACTGTAAGGGGATGGGTTGCGAATTTCACAGCGGAGACGAAGCTGGCGATTCTTATTCCGCATGGCTGGGTATAAAAGTGAAATTCTCGTTTCCTATGGAATAATTCATGCGAAATCAAGATTTTCAATTCTATATTTTTATGGTATATGGTAAAATTGTCATGTGATATGGCAGCCTGAGGGCTGAATATGAAGGAGGTTTCTGATGAAGGAAGCGACGAGGAAGACAGCGACGACGACAAAACGCAAGACAGCGGCTAAACCAGTTTCCAGCAAGAAACCAGTGCGTCGGGGAAGACCACCAAAATCCAGAGTGGCGGAAAAGAACAATACGGACGTTTTTTATATGGAATTATTCGGACTCCTGTTCATCGGACTGGGGCTGTTCAGCGCGGTTGCGCTGTTCATGATGGGAGCAGGAATCCTTGGAACCACGATCAAGACCGCAATCTTCACGATATTTGGCCTTACAGGCTATCTTTTTCCATTCTTTTTCGTCCTGATCGGACTTTCGATGATCCTTCGCAGGCCACGGCTCTTCTCCAACAAGAGGACATATGGGATCCTGCTCGGTATTGCAACGACCGCGATGCTCCTGTCCCTCAACAGGATGGAGCAGGTCCATACCGACGGTCTCTTCACGACGATGAAGAACCTGATGAACCTCAGTGACAACAACCATGGCGGGATTCTGGGGCTCCTGTTCGCTACGCCTTTCTACAGGCTGATCGGACCCGTCGGAACCTATATCCTGTCCGGATCCCTCTATATCCTCTCCGTCGTCCTCATGCTGAATACCACGGTTTACGACTCCCTGAAGAAGGGGAATGATGTCAGGCTGGCCACGAAGGAAAGGGTCCTCTCCAGGAACCTCCTGAAGGCGGGAAGCGTGAAACCGGTGCGTGCATCTGTAAGCGAGAAGGATGCCGAAAGCAGGAAAATCGAAGACAAGCTGAAGATCCTTGAGATCATGAACAGGGGAAGCGAACCGGAGAATCCTTCAGATGAAGCGGTGAAAGCTGCGCCGGGCGTCAAGGCAGCAGGCGGGACGAAGAGTCCTTTTGTCAGCATAGACCTGGACCTGCCTCCGGAAGCCGTAACTGCAGAAGTGCCTGTGAGAGCAGAGACGCACAGTCCGTATGATGATATTCCAGACGAGATTCCCATCAGTATCCATGACAGCCACGAGAGGTCCGAGGTGATAGAAGCGAAGACAATGAAGCCGAAGCCAGTGCCCGTGGATGAAGCCGACCTCACGCCGCTCAAAGGAGAGCAGATGGACATCAACATCGAAGAGGTAGGGTTCAAGGAAATCAAGCACAAACCACAGTACCGCTATCCCGAGATCGCACTCCTGAAGGAGAACATCAAGGGGATGCTGGACAAGGAAGACCGGGCCGACATCATCGAGAACGCGAAGAAGCTGGAGGACACCCTGATGAGTTTCGGGGTGGAAGCCAGGGTCATCAATGTC
>DATISI010000310.1:0-5678 GCA_035581745.1 Clostridiaceae bacterium | reverse complement strand
CCGGAAATCTAAAAAGAAAAACCAGTAAAAACACGGAATCTGAAAGGAACAGGCACCCCGTCAGGCAGGAGACTATAGTATAATGGTCTTATGGCCTGGGGGGTGCTTTTTGCATGCCCCGGCATGAATAAGATGACCGGCACTTACGGACCGGACAAGCGGAGGGAAATATGAGAGTAGTGGCATTCAACGGGAGTCCTCACAAGGAGGGCAACACCTACCATGCGTTGAGGATGGTCCTTGACGAACTGGAGAAGGAAGGGATCGAGACAGAGATGATCCATGTGGGTGGTCAGGCGGTCAGGGGATGTATCGCCTGTTACATGTGTGCGAAGAACAAGGATGAGAAATGCGTCCTGACGGGGGACGATGTCAACCTGTGGATCCAGAAACTTAAGGAAGCGGATGGGGTGCTCCTCGGATCCCCTGTGCATTTCGCGTCGATTTCCGCCACCATGAAGGCGTTCCTCGATAGGGCCTTCTATACGGCCAGCGGAAACGACAGCCTGTTCAGGCACAAGGTTGGCGCAGCCGTCGTGGCGGTCAGGCGCTCAGGCGGTGTGACGGCCTTCGAGCAGCTCAACCGATACATCAACTATACCGAGATGCTGATGCCGGCAGGGAACTACTGGAGTGTCATCCATGGCGCAGCGCCAGGAGAGGTAGAGAAGGATGCGGAGGGTGTCCAGATCATGAGGCTCCTTGGGAAGAACATGGCATGGCTCCTGAAGATGAGGGAAGCGGGTATGGCACCAGGAATGGAGCCTGAACTGGAGCGCAAGGTAAGGATGAACTTCGTCAGGAAGGACGTCTGATCCAGGGAATGATAATCATGACTGTAAGGACGGTACATGACCGTCAACATCGCTGGGTTATTGGATAACAACCTGCCTCAAATTCAGAAAGAACTGCTTTCGAGATGTTTGGTAAAAATGGGAATCCAATAACTGATACGGTTATAGTCGAAAAGATTTGAAACATAGAAAGTTTTTCAATTATAGTCGAAAAAGTCTGAAACATAGAAAGTTTTACGAGTATAGTCGAAAAAGTTTTAGATTTGTAAAGTTTTTCGATTATAGCCGTAAAACTTCACTCTGGTCATGAAATCCGGAGTGATACGGGAAGATTGATGGAATAGAAAAAGAACGGATTTCCAAATTAAAGGAATCCGTTCTTCTCACGTCCAGAATAAAAGATGAAGGTCATTTCAAGATCCTAGCGGGAGTCCCCCAGCATCTTGATGGTCATGATGAATTCAGCGTTGACGACCTGGATGCCCTTGTTCGTCTCGACTTCCACCCAGTTCTCGCTCACATCGAGGATCCTGCCCTTCACGCTCGAACCCATTGATCCTGTGGAAATCATGCAGGTCTTTCCGATATATTTCTTAAGCATTTCATTTGTCATGGTCAGCAATCCCTTCCTTCGCTTGTTTTTTCTCGTGATGGCCATTTGCGTGTGCTGCTGCTGAGGCAGGACCACAAAAAAGATGATGAACAGGGGCAGATAAATCGCAATCCATGATGATGAGTCCACGTGGCCGCCTCCTTTGCATCGTTTCTTTACCCGGATTTTCCGGGACTTGTACGCCTGAAACAGCGTTCCTCCGGGGATTGCCCCCATGACGGATCCTGAATCCAGCCTTTCTCTCATTATAAATCAAATCCCAGAGAAAATCCCATGAACTTTCGCCCAGAAGGCTGATTGGCACGAAAAATCAGGTCCTGTGGACGAAAAGGCAGCCTGCAATTTCCTGCAGGCTGCCTTTTTGGTGTGGTCGGAGTAACAAGGCTCGAACTTGCGACCTCTAGACCCCCAGTCTAGCGCGCTACCATCTGCGCTATACCCCGATTTATCATCTCCTATTATAGCGGTTAGGAATGGCGGATGTCAATCCGACAGAGGCGGATGTCAATCCGACAGAAGCGGGTGTCAATCCGAGGCAGGAGGATGTCAATCGGGGAAAGAGCTGGCGGAAGTGGTGGTGTAGGGCAGATGTCCACGGGGGAGTGCCCGCGGAGAAATGGTTATTGGGAGGTCAGGCCCCTTTCTCCTCCAGTGCTGCGTCCTCCAGATCCTGGTCTTTGCGTTTCACAAGGAAACGGTCGAGAAGGTAGAGGGCTGGCGGAAGGATGAGGAAGGTGCTGAGAAGGGCGAGGGAGATGTTGATCACGGTCATGAGTCCGAAATCCTTCAGGATGACGAAATCGGAGAGCATGAGGACGGAGAAGCCGCCTACGGTGGTGAGCCCTGACGCGACGATCGCTTTTCCAATGGACGTCACCGCCCGTGTCATGGCGTCGAGCCTTTCCTGGCCGGAATTCCTTTCCTCAAGGTACCGCTCCATGAGCATGATGGTCATCTCCGTGCCCATTCCAAGCACCAGCGCACCGAGGGTGGAGGTGATCGGGGTGTATTCCAGGCCGAGGAGGAACATGATGCCGCCGGAGAATCCGATGATCAGGGCGACAGGGAAGATAGGGAGCAGGGCCTTCACGAGGTTCCTGTAGATCAGGAGAAGGGCGAGGAAGACCAGGGCGAGGCCGATTCCGGTCATCCGGATCCTGCCCGAAGTCAGTCCGTCGACCATCTCGACGTCAAGGACGCTCTTGCCGGTCACGGTGACCTCCATCGGGGAATCGGCAGCTTCCGCTTTCAGTTCCGAAACGAAGCTTCGAAGGTCCTCCGTGGAAAGGTGCGTGATGTTCAGGAGGATGACGCCTTCCGTCCGCTCCGCGTTCACGAACATTCCGGCCTGCTTTTCAGGCAGGTCAGAGACTGCGGTCAGGAATCCGTCATGGGTAAGTTCCTCCGTAGAAAGGTTCTTCACGATGGAATCGATGGATTTCACATCCACAATGGTATCGGGATAACTGGATTCGAGCTTTTCTGTCCTGGTGCGGATCCAGTCCAGGTTCTCCTCGGATAGGACATCCTCGTCCTTCAGATAGAGGACCATCTGGTCTGTGGAACCCTTGGTGTCCCTGACGGTACGGATGTCCTGCAGTGCGCCCATCTCCTGAGGCATGAAGGATTCGATGTCCGTCTCGACACCGACTTTGCCATCCGCAAGGAATCCGAGGACGCCGAGGACGACAACCAGGATGAGGATCGGGTAACGCAATTGGATGACGCCTTTTGTGACCATGGCAAGCCCCCGGTCAAGAAGCGTTGTCCTGGATTCATGTATGCTGCCTTTTGGAAGCACTGGCTTGCGCTCAGGGTGTGCAAGGCTGTCCCTGTCCCGGAGGCGCAGGATGGGGAGGAGAAGGAACACGCTGCCGATGAAGCTCACGATGACGCCGATGGTGAGCATCTTGCCGAAGTCCTGGATCATGGGCACCGGTGAGGCGTAGAGGGAAGCGAAGCCGAGGACGGTCGCAAGGACGGCGATGGCGACAGCCTTACCCACATGCTGCATCGTGCCGCGGATGGAACGCTCCTCCTCATAACGGTTGTGGAACTGTATGGAATAGTCGATCCCAAGACCGATGAGGATGGGGAATACCGCCATGGAGACCATGGTGATGGGGACAGACAGGTAGCTCATGAGGCCCAGCGTGGCCACGACGGAGATGAGGATCATCCCGAGGCTGAGCATGCGCCATCTGACCCTAAAGACCGCGAGGAGGACCAGAAGCATGATGACGACCGCAGCTGCGACCATCTTCATCATGTTGGTCTTCATTTCCGCCCTGAGGGAGATGTCGAGGACAGGTTTTCCAGAGACGATGGCGGAGACGGAGGTGAAGGACTCCTTTTCGAGAGCGCTCCGGAGTCCGCCTGCGATACGCTCTTTCTCCGTGTCGTCAAGGTTTCCGGCCAGTCTGACCACCATGAGGCTGCTGCCTCCGTCCATCACGACATCTGAGAATACCGGTCGAAGGGCGCCTGTCTCGTCATGGAGGAGAAGGTCCAGCTCGGTCTGGTCAGTCGGGATGTCCGCGACCATCATGCCGCTTTTGCTGTGGAAAGTCTCAAGCGCTCCGGAAATCTCCGTGAGGTTCGCGCCCATGGCGGTGAATCCTGCGGCCATCTCCTTCAGCTCATCCGGGGAGATCCCACCGGAGAAGGTGTCCGCCATGGAGGAAGTCTCCTTCTTCAGCTTGCTCTTGATGGAGGAAAGGGCATCCGAAGTGTTCTTCGTCCCTTCCTGGATTCCCGTGGTGTTCTCGCCCATAGTCCTGATGCCCTGTGCGCTTTTGCCCAGGGATTCGGAGATCGCGGTGAGCTTCATCTTCAGTTCCATGTTCTCTCCGGCAAGGCTGCTCAGCTGGAGGAGCTGTGCGGAAGCCTGGCCGAGACCGCCTGCCGTGGCGGACAGCCCGCCCTGAAGGGCTTTCGCGCCTTCGGACATCTTGTCCTGTCCCTGGATGAGCCTGTCAAAGCCTGCTGTCGCAGAGGAGAGGGAATCGAGCTTTGCTTTCAGGACAAGAGGGTCAGGAAGGTTCTTCGCACCCAGTTCTGTTCCCAGGTCTGTCATCCTCGTTCCCATCTCCGCAAGGCCTCCACTCAGTTCGGACACCTTGTCCTTGAGGACAGCACCCTGCTTCTCGGCCATCTGGTGGACGATGGTGGCAGGACTCATGAAGGAGGTGATGTTCTCCTCGTACTGGAAGCGTTTCTCGAGGTTCCACATCTTCGTGATGTTCTCGAGGGAAAGCGCGCTTCCGCCCGGATTGTCCTGGAAGAGGATGAGGACGGAATCTCCGCCGAAGGTCTCCTCCATGGCCTTGTTGGACAGGAAGGCCTCACTATCGGAGGGGACAAGCGTCTCGTTTCCCGTTGCCAGCCGTACCTGGGACACACCCGTTGCAAGCAGGATGAACAGGAAGAGGGTGACAAGAAGGACTTTTATGGGATGGTCCTCGATGAGGGTTCCGATACGTCTGAATAATCTGTCCATCAGTTCTCCTCCTTATGGCTCTCTGTGCAGGGGTTCAGGATGAATGACGTCACCGTCTCCACATGTCTTGAGATCTCGTCCGCATCCTTGTCGGGCATATAGAGGAAGGACAGGATCGTTCCCATGATGAGCCTGACTGCGGCGTCCTGCCTGTCTTTCGCGATGCCCATACCGTCCAACATGGTGCGGATGAAGTGCAGGTTCATCTCGATGAAGCTGCCTTTTCCCATGTCATCGAGAAGGGAAGCCTCGTTAAGGATCAGCTTCACCACCTCATAGTTCCTGGAAATGAAGAGGATCCTTCCGATGAGCAGCGCCTTGAGCTGCTCCGGGGATTCCAGATGCTTCGAGGTACCTATGGTCTCCTCCAGGGTTTCCGTCATGATGGGTCGGATCCCTTCAAAGAAGATCTCCTGCTTGGATGAGAAATATCTGAACAGCGTCACCTCCGACACTTCGGCGGTGGCTGCGATTTCTGATGTGGTCGTGCCCTTGAAGCCTTTCTCCACGAATACCGACATCGCGGCATCGATGATCTGCTTCCGTCTGTCTTCACGGTTCATTCTGGTGGCTGTGTTTTTCGTCTCCATTTCAGACCTCCTAATGTAAGTAAGTACTTACACAATATACTGCGTCATGAGGGCTGCTGTCAAGAGCAGGTGAAAGAATACTTCCGGAACATGGATGAAAAAGGCTTCCGGGAAGAGGAGTGAGGCCGGAAACCGGTCCTGCAGGACGAAGGAGGCTGCGCTGAGCTCGGATCCTCCAGGGC
>DATISI010000309.1:0-5501 GCA_035581745.1 Clostridiaceae bacterium | reverse complement strand
AATGGTATTTTAATTACTATAAGAACGACGGCGAAGCCATTGATTTTGGAAATGAAGCCAATGGAACACTTCCCTTAGCGCTACAGGAACCAAACTTTGAAATCAAGGATTTGCCAGAAGTTGAGTTAATAACCATATCCGGTACAAAAACCTGGGAAGGAAATGGCGTTAAGCCTGATTCTATCACAGTCAATCTTCTGCAGGGTACTGAAGTATTCAAGAGTCAGGTTGTCAAACCTGTAGATGGAGTATGGTCATACGATTTTGAGAATGTTCCCGTGACAGATGAAGATTGGAATGAATATGTTTATGAGATTAAAGAAATTGAAGTGCCAGGATTCACAACCACATATAATGGTTTTAACATTATAAACACGACAATTGTTCCAGTAATAAAAGGAACAATAGAATTCCTGAAGCATGATGGAGAAGGAAGGGTACTCGAAGGAGCGGCGTTCAATCTTTATGCTGCAGAAGACACCACTTTCGAGACCGCGATAGCTACGGCAATAAGTAATGCCAATGGTGAGGTCATATTCACTGATGTGGCTGAAGGAAACTATAAGATCAAAGAGAGCGCAGCACCAGTCGGTTACCTGAAGAGTGAAACTGTACTGGAGGCGTCTATCACTGTAAATGGAGCAACCGTTACCCCTTTGGGTGGACCGGTCATAAATGAAGAAATCACAGCGGACGTCATCGTGACGAAGGTTGGTGAGAATGAAGATCCCCTATCCGGTGCGGAATTCACGTTATACAAGGATGACGTCAAAGTAGGAGAAGCAGAAGTTACTGGTACTGATGGAATGGCGATCTTTGAAAATATCCCATACGGAACATATACGGTGAAGGAAACAAAAGCGCCTGCAGGTTATGTGCTGTCTGAAGACGTCGAAGACGTGGTAGTCGAAGATGTAGAGAATGTTAAGATAACGTTCTTCAACACGAAGATCATGGGCACCGTAAAGATCACAAAAGTGGACGAAGCAGACCATGGCAAAGTGCTGGCGGGAGCTAAGTTCAGTATCGTAGATAATAACACTAAAATCGAAGTTTACACTGGAACAACGGATGAGAACGGTATGCTCGAGAAAGAGCTTACTTTCGGAGAATATACCATTTCCGAAGTATCCGCTCCAGAAGGCTATGACAAGACAGAAGACACATGGCCAATCACGATTGATGAAGATGGGGAGATTATCCCGCTGACAATAGAGAATGTGATGACGGAGATTGAAGACGTCGATCCACTCCCTGTTGAAGATGAGGAAGGAACCCTGAAGATCACGAAAGTGGATGCAGAAAACAGTGAGAAAGTACTTGAGGGAGCCAAATTCAAGATTGTGCACAATGCTGAAAAGACAGTCTACGAAAGAACCACGAATGAAAACGGCATCCTGGAAATCAAGCTTCCCTTAGGAGAATATACCATTTCCGAGGTGGAACCTCCAAAAGACTATGAGAAGACAGACAAGACATGGACAGCTAATCTCCTAGAGAAGGATAAGACAGTCGCCTTGGTCATCACGAATAAGATGATTGAAGTAGAAGTTGTCGATCCACTACCGACCGAAGACGAAATGGGAACCCTGAAAATCAAGAAAGTGGACAAGGAAACAGGAGCAGCGCTCGCAGGCGTCAAGTTCAGAATCACCGACAAAGACGGCGATGTCGTATTTGAAGGACTGACAGACGTGAACGGAATGATCGAGGAAGAACTTCTTGTGGGCGACTACACAATCACGGAACTGGAAGAACTTCCAGGGTACGTGGCATCCGACAAACCGGAAACGGCGAAAATCAAGACGGATGGAGAAGTTGTAGAACTCACCATCACAAACAAGAAGATGTATGGACTGCTCAGCATCAAGAAAGTTGATGCGGAAACAGGAGACGTATTAGAAGGTGCGAAGTTCAGGATTGTCGACAAGGATGGAATTGAGATCCTTGAAGATGTCACGGATGAGGAAGGCATGCTTGAAGTATGGCTGCCAAAGGGAGAATATATCATCTCCGAGACCGAAGCACCAGAAGACTATATCGCGACAGAAGAGACATGGTCAGTCAAGGTGACTGCAGACGCACAGGTATTCAACCTGGTCGTGGAGAACGAGATGATAGAGGTTGAGGAAGTCTCGCCTGAGACGCTTCCACAGACAGGCGGAATCCCTAGCGAATCCCTTTACATCCTTGGTGCATTCGCCATCTTCACAGGACTGCAGCTGACAAGGAAGAGAAGGACAGTTTAAGAAGAATGACCTCGAATGCGGACCTTAAACGAAATTAAATAAATGAAAACAGGACAATAAAAAAAGACCATGGCACCCGAAGGCCATGGTCTTTTTTCGTCCTGGATGATAAAAAAGGATTAATCCTTCCTTCTAATCCTGCTCCGGATCCTAGAAAAAAGGATTAGTCCTTCTTTCTGTTGATGAGGATGTTGACGATGTAGTTATTGAGTGAACGGTTATCTTTTTTGGACTCCTCAGTCAGCTGATCCTTGAAATCAAGTGGCAGCGTCAATAGGATTCTGGTGTTTCCTTCTTTTAAAGCCATAGGTACCCCCCCGAAAATATTTATACATATTAAATATAATATAGATAGTTACTCATTTCAAGCTTGGCATGTCATGTTTAACGTAAAAAATTGTGAATTAACAATATAAAGCCTCAAAACCATGAGATGATTAAATATTACAGGGTAAATAAGTAAGTTTATGAAATATTATGGTGGTGAAGAAATGAATGGGATGCCTATAAAAGTGCAAAAAAAAGCCCTCTTTAGAGAGGGTTTAATAGTGTTATGGTGCACCTGGAGGGAATCGAACCCCCGATATCCGGTTCGTAGCCGAATGTTATATCCGTTTAACTACAGGTGCATATTCATTTATGGTTAGCTTTTTAATATTAACACAAGGGGATGATAATTTCAACTAAATCAGAAGCGGGATTCCCACTTCATGACTTCCACGGAAGGTAGAGACTCGGACTCGTGCAGGAAGCAGGAAGGCGCTTTTCAGTGCTCCGCATCCTGTCCCGCAGGAAAAGGGAGGACAGGAAGATGACTTCCTGTCCAGACTCCCTCCTTTAGGCAAGGAATTCTTTCATGAGGGAGAGGACCGTATCAATCCGTTCCCTTGTAATCCAGTAATGGGTGACGAACCTCATGAGGCCGCTGTCCTCTCCGTTGATGAGGACATTGTTCTCTTTGAGGTAGGTGACAAGCTCCTGGCTTGTCTTTCCGGTCTTCTCCATGTTGAAGAAGATCATGTTGATCTGGATATCTTCCTTGTTGACTTCGATTCCGGGAAGCTTTGAGAGTTCTTCACCGAAATAACGCGCGTTGTCATGGTCTTCCGGAATCCTGTCCCGGAGCTTCAGGGCTTCAAGACCAGCTGCTGCGAGGATTCCCGCCTGCCTCATTCCACCACCCATGATTTTCCTGTTCTTTCTGGCTTTCTCGATGAAATCCCTGGTGCCTACGACCACAGATCCGACAGGTGCGCACAGTCCTTTGGACAGGCAGAAGGTCACCGTGTCAGCGAGGGCGGCGAGCTCTTTGGGATCCACGCCATAATAAGCGATGGCGTTGAAGAATCGAGCTCCATCCATATGGACGGGAATGGAGAACTCATCCGCGATGGAACGGATTTCCTTCAGGACTTCCAGGGAAGGGACCCTTCCACAGGAATGGGCGGTCTCCACACAGATCAGGCCTGTGGTGGGGAAATGGATGTCGATATCCTTCCTGATGACGCGACGTACATCACGTGGGTCCATTTCACCTTTGTCATCACGTACGGTCCTGGTCTGGACGCCGGACAGCAGGGCAGCCGCTCCGGCCTCATGTGCGATGACATGGCAGTTCTCTCCGAGGATAATCTCCTGTCCACGGCGGGTATGGGTCATGATGGAGACCTGGTTTCCGAAAGTCCCGGATGGGACGAACATCGCGGCTTCTTTTCCAAGAAGTTCCGCAGAGGTACGTTCGAGTTCGAGGATTGTAGGGTCGTCGCCATAGACATCGTCCCCTACGGGTGCAATCGCCATTTTCTCGCGCATGAGCTTTGTGGGATGCGTAACCGTGTCACTTCTTAAATCAATATAATCCATGTTCCACTCCTATCAGTCTATTCTGCAGTTCTTTGATGAATAAATTTCCGATGACGACTTTGGGACTCGTGAGCATGAGCCTCTTGAGGTGCTTCTCACTATAGTCCTTCAGAAGCGCTTTTTCTGTCCTGGTCATTTTGGCCTCATCCATGGTGATTTTCGCGAGCTTCTCCACGATGGCATCGAGAAGCCTTCCGGGATTCTCATAGATGACAGTCCGGTCGATGCAAAGGAGTTCGGCCGTGATCTCCAGCGCTGCAAGTACAGGAGAGTAGCGGTGGCCCAGGCTATGTTTGTAGGGCTCGAGGACTTTGTCGGTGACAAAATGGGAATAGATGGATTCGAAGTTCTTCACCATCTCCGCAGGAAGGGGTCCCAGAAGGCCGGAGAGCTCCGTGTCGTGGAAGCTATACCGATGTCCATGGATCTTCCCGAACGCCTTCAGGGTGTCCAGATACCCCATGGAGAGGTTCCTCGCGATGGTCTCTGGTTCCGGAAGGAGGATGGAGCCCAGCGTGTCGTCCGGGGAGATCTCCACGATGTTCGCGGTCTTGGCGAAATGCCGGCTTCTTCCCGGAGCATCCAGATTCACAAATACAATATCAATATACCCTTTTTTGAGAAGAGGGTCTACAGGGATATTGTCATAAATCGCACCATCCAGATATTTTTCACCTTCAATCTCGTAACGACGCAGGAGCGGGTGGTTCGCGCTCGCAAGCACATAGTCCACCAGCTTCCCTTCAGGGATATCATCCTTGAAGATGACAACCGGAGACCTTGTGGTGACATTATAGGTCACGATCCCGAGGTCGATGGGGTTCTTCCTTATCGTCTCCTCGTTGAGGTTCTCCCTGATTTTGGAGAACGCACGCTCATAGTCATATCCCCCATTCCGCAGGGAATCCAGGACGTTCTCCGCATTGAGTTCGAGGATGGATGCCCTGTCCAGCTGGAGCCACATCTCCTCCATGACATCCAGGTCTCCCATCAGGAATCCTGCAGCGTTGATCGCACCGATCGAGGTTCCTGTGACGGCACCGATGGGAATGCGGAGCTCTTTCAGGGCCTTGAGGACACCAAGCTCATAGGATCCTCGGGCACCGCCTCCGCCTAAAGCTACACCATACATCTTCTTCACCTCACTTTCATACACATCATCTGCCATATGGCGGACAAAAGAGGAACAGCAAGCCTGTCTTATGGACATCATTATAACAAAAAATAATGTAGGGGAGGTGAGGAAAAGTGAATTAAGTATGAATCTTGGAATGGAATCCTCTTTTTTATCGAGAATGGAAATGGGTATAATGGAAGCAGAGGATCAACAAAAAATGGAGGAAGACATGCCAGAGGGCGTCTTTCTCCTCAGGAGGATAAGATGGGGAA
>DATISI010000308.1:0-2940 GCA_035581745.1 Clostridiaceae bacterium | reverse complement strand
TCGAGGTCTTCGACTACGACATCGCGAAAGCGTCGCTCATCGGACCGGCTCCGCTTGCGGCGAGGTTCGCAGCGGATGTCAGGATGCGTCATGACAATGTCGGACTCCTCATCGACCTGTCCCACATCCCGAGGTGCCGGGAATCCAGCACCTTCGTTGTCCGTATGCTGAGACCATACCTGACCCATTTCCATATCGGGAACACCGTCGTGAACAACCCGGTGGACGAGGGCTATGGAGACGAGCACCAGCGGTTCGGGTTCCCGAACAGTTCCAATGACACGCAGGAGGTCCTCGATTTCCTCAGGGTCCTGAAGAACGAGGGATTCTTCGATGAAGAGAACCCCTATGTCCTCTCCTTCGAGGTCAAACCCTGGAAGGATGAGGACCCGGATGTCGTGGTGGCCAACGCGAAACGCGTGCTTAACCGGGCATGGGCACTGCTTGAGGATTTCGGACCTGAGCTGCAGAGATTCAACCCCAGGGACGAAAGAAGGAGATAAGGGTGAAAGAACCTGGAAACCGTACCGTTGAAGGATTCTTCGAGGGAAGGCCTGAGGCCTTAATGTATTTCGAAGCGCTCCGGGAGGAGATCGAGGCACTTGGTCCTGTGAAGCTCGAGGTCATGAAGACCCAGGTCTCTTTCGCTGCGGAGCGGAAGTTCGCCTGGGTATGGCTGCCGCAGATGTGGACCAGGAAGCGGCCGGAGACGAGCATCACCCTGACGTTCTGCCTGGACCGGGAGGTGAGGCATCCGAAAATCGTGGAAGCTGTCGAGCCCAGTCCCGGGAAATGGACGCACCATATCCTGATCAATAGGATAGAAGATCTAGACGACGAGGTCAGGGACTGGCTGAAGGAAGCCTATGATTTCGGGAGAAGACTGAAATCAGGCAGATGAATGGCATCTTCGGTGTCAGGTCACGGAGAAAGGACATCGTGAAACAGCTAAACACGGATGGAAGGACAGGTGACTTGAGCGGAGTAGGGAAGACGGAGAGGAATGTGCAGGGCATGACAGCAGGTTGGGACATGGAATTCAGAAGGGGTATGGGAACCGTCCCAGCTGGGTCAGGGGCTGATGAGCCGGTAAAGAAGACCGTATGGGAACAGTAGTACAAAGACAAACCTAAGGGGGAGAAACATGGATTATGAGGTCATCGTCATCGGAGCCGGACTTTCAGGACTCACCGCAGCGAGCCTTCTTGCGAAAAGGGGGATGCGCGTCCTTGTCATCGACAAAGCATACAGCCCGGGCGGGTCCTGCGGGATCTTCAAGCTGGACGGTGTGATTTTCGACCAGGGAGCGTCCATGCTGTATGGCTTCGGGGAAAGGGGATTCAACCCGCACCGGTTCGTGTTCAACTGTCTGGAGGAGCCCATCGATGTCATCAGGCATGAGTTCCTGTACACGGTGAACTACAAGGGGAAGCGGGTCAAGTTCTGGCCGAATGTGGAAATGTTCGCCCTGGAGCTTGCGGAGCTGTTCCCGGAGGAGAAGGACAACATCAGGCGGTTCTACAGGGATTCCCTGAAGCTCTACAACCATGTCATGGTGGAGCATCCGGTGTTCTCGACCCCGGATGAGAATGACGGGAAGGAATCGCTGGAGGGCTTCAAGAAGCATCCGCTTTCCTACCTGAAATTCCTGGGCTACATGAACAAGAATACGGACAGCCTCCTGAGGAAGTATTTCACTGACCCTGAAATCTTCAAGTTCTTCGACAAGCTGACCTCCACCTACTGCTATACCTCTGTTGAGGAGACACCGGCCATCCTTTCCGCAATCATGTTCGTCGACAACCATGTGGGCGGCAGCTATTATCCTGCGGGCTCCACGCTGTTCCTTCCGGGCAGGCTCGAGAAGGTCATCGAGGAGAATGGCGGAAAGATGCTCATGGAGAAGGAGGTCGAGAAGCTGATCTTTGAAGGGGAAAAGCCTGTCGGGGTCAAGCTCACGACGGGAGAGACGTACAGATGCCGGGACATCGTCTATTCAGGCACGGTGTGGAACCTCTATGAGAAGCTGCTCGTCGATGCGGAAGTGCCGGAGGAACGGATGAAGTGGGCGAAAAGCCTGGTGCCCACCTATCCCAGCGTGGTCCTCTACGCCTATGTGGACAGGTCGGTCATTCCGGAGCTGACCATGCCGGTGGAAATGTTGGTGGGGAATCCGGACCGTATAGATGAGAATGAGGTCACGGTCTACATCCCAAGTATCGATGACCATACGCTCTGTCCACCAGACGTACACGTCATCGAGGCCATCGGACCGACGCTGGAAAACTGGGCAGGCGCGGACGAGGCAGGCTACGGGGAGATGAAGGAAAGGGAGAAAGCGAGGCTCATCGCCGTCCTCGAGAACCGGTTCCCGGGATTCACCGGAGCCGTGAGGTACGCTGAGGTTGCGACACCGCGGTCCATCGAGCGCTACACGATGAAGAAGGGTGGAGCCGTCGCAGGGCCAAAGCAGATGCTGGGCCAGCACATGTTCCACAGGCTGCACACGAAGAGCGAGTGGGAATCGCTGTACTACTGCGGAGAATCCACGGTCATGGGGACGGGGACACCGACGGTGACCATCTCCGGCCTTTCGGCGGCGAACGCCATCCTGAAGAAGCGGGGATTCGAGCCGTTCAGGTACCGGAAGGACATGAAGGATTATGTGACAACCGTGAGGAGACCGTTCGAACCGGAAGACCGCTATGAAGGATATCCGGAGGAGATGCGGGACGTGATGATCCGGGCGTCGAGGTGCTTCTACTGTGAGCATCCCGAATGTATGGAGCAGACCCGTCTCGACATCCGTGGAATCATGAGGCGGGTCACGGTGACGAACCTCAAAGGAGCGAGGACCCTCGCAGAAGGATACCTTTCCGGGACATCGGAGGTAGAGGAACACCTGGAGGACTGTGAGACCAGGTGCGTAAGGAACAGGAA
>DATISI010000307.1:0-5546 GCA_035581745.1 Clostridiaceae bacterium | reverse complement strand
AAATTCCTGGCGCTGGTCCTGCTCCTGCCCGGACAAACCCATGGAGGGACGAAAAAAAAAGGCCTAAGGCCTTTTCAGGTTACAGGCTGTCTTCACAGCCTGTAAGGATGTCTTCAGTTACTTCTTTGCGATTCTTTCTTTCGCCTGGTTCTCGACGTCGATCAGGGCGTCCTTCCTTGAAAGGTTGATCCTTCCCTGTGAATCGATCTCAGTGACTTTGACCATGATCTCATCACCTACGGAAACGATGTCCTCTGTGGCATTGACACGCTTGCTGTCAAGCTTGGAGATGTGGACAAGGCCTTCCTTGTTCGGCAGGATCTCGACGAATGCGCCGAATGCCATGATTTTGGTGACCTTGCCCAGGTAGAGTTCGCCTGGTTTGATCTCCTTCGTGATGCCTTCGATGATCTTGATGGCCTTGCGTACCTTCTCGATATCCTCAGCGCCGACGAATACCTTTCCAGTGTCCTCGATGTCTATCTTGACGCCTGTATCGGCAATGATCTTATTGATGACCTTACCACCGGATCCGATGACGTCCCTGATCTTGTCAGGATCGATCCTGATGATGAAGATCTTAGGGGCATACTGGGAAACCTCTGGTCTGTGCGCTGTGATCGCGCCGGCCATGTTCTCCAGGATCTGGAGTCTTGCGGTCTTAGCGTTCTCGATAGCGGTCCTGATGCAGTACTCGGAGAGTCCGGCAATCTTGGTGTCAACCTGGATGGCCGTGATTCCTTCTGTGGTTCCTGCGACCTTGAAGTCCATGTCGCCGAAGAAGTCCTCTACGCCCTGGATGTCCGTGATGACTTCCTCAAGCTCGAGGTCGTCTGTCGTGAAGAGGCCCATCGCGATACCTGCTGCCGGTCTCTTCAGCGGAACTCCCGCATCAAGAAGGGCTAACGTGGACGCGCAGACGGAAGCCTGTGAAGTCGATCCGTTGGAGGACAGGACTTCGGAAACCAGTCTGATGGTGTATGGGAATTCCTCTTCGCTCGGGATAAGCGGCTCAAGTGCCTTCTCTGCGAGGGCTCCGTGACCGATTTCTCGTCTTCCCGGCCCTCTCATCGGTCTTACCTCACCTACGGAGTAGGAAGGGAAGTTGTAGTGGTGGATATATCTCTTTGAAGTTTCTTCACTGATTCCGTCAAGGGTCTGTGCATCGCCGATCGCGCCAAGTGTCGCGACGCCAAGGACCTGAGTGGATCCTCTGGTGAACAGTCCTGAACCGTGTGTCCTTGGAAGGATTCCGACTTCTGAGGACAGCTTCCTGATCTGGTCGAATGGTCTTCCGTCCACTCTCTTCTTCTCGAAGATCAGCATGTCCCTTACGGTCTCTTTCTGGATGTTGTAGATGGTCTCTGAGATGTCACTCTTGCTCGTAGGATACTTCTCGGAGAACTCTGCAGCGACCATAGCCTTCACTTCGTCGATCTTCTGAGCGCGAAGTTCCTTGTCCGTGATGTGCATCGCTTCCTTGACCTGTTCCGTCGCAAAAGCTCTTACCGCTTCTTCCACTTCAGGATTCAGCGTATAGAGGACAGGCTCCTTCTTGGTCTTGCCAAATTCAGCCTGAAGCTCCTTCTGGAGTGCGATGATGGGCTGGCAGGCTTCGAAGCCCCACTGTATGCCCTTGATCATGGTCTCTTCATCGACTTCCTGTGCACCAGCCTCGATCATCATGACGCGCTTGTCTGTCGCGCAGACCGTCAGGATCATCCTTGAGACTTCTCTTTGTGCGGAGTCTGGATTGAGGACGAATTCTCCATCGACCAGTCCTACATGCACGGCTGCAAGCGGTGTCGTGTAAGGGATGGAGGACATGAGCAGGGCAGTGGCTGCCGCGTTGATCGCGAGGATCTCAGGCAGGTTGTCCTTCTCTACGG
Organism: Clostridiaceae bacterium; assembly: GCA_035581745.1. GTDB lineage: Bacteria > Bacillota > Clostridia > Clostridiales > Clostridiaceae > Youngiibacter. Next base: position 3,657 of record DATISI010000307.1, on the reverse strand, counting down.
ACATGACGGTACAGACAACCTGTACGTCATTCCTGTATCCCTTTGGAAACAATGGTCTGAGCGGTCTGTCAACGGCTCTCCCTGAAAGGACGGCCTTTTCTGTAGGTCTTCCTTCCCTCTTGATGAATCCTCCCGGGATCTTTCCGACGGAATACGATCTTTCTTCGTATTCTACGGCGAGGGGGAAGAAATCGACTCCTTCTCTAGGCTTTTCTGAGGCATTGACGTTTACTAAAATAACTGTATCACCATAGTTCATGAATATAGCGGTGTCTGAGAGCATTCCTATGTTTCCGAATTCAACTCCGAGACTTCTTCCTGCTACCATGATCTCTTTCTTTGGGTGCATACAACTACCTCCTTCCAATTCTTTTATATTTTATAACTGCAAACGAATGGAGAATACCAGGCCAGAGCAATTTTTTAAAAACCGAAACCTACATGACGGGATATCCCCCTTCAGCCTCCTTTTGAGGTACTGTTCCTATATCCTTCGGTTTTTAAAAAATCCTGGTTCCCGGAGTGTCCTCCTCCTCATATGCACGTATAATCGTGTTTTGCCCTTTCCGTATTCCTGCAGACATCCCTTTAGGCCATCCGCTCGGACAGCCTGGGATATCCTATTTTCTTGTGATATACGAAGAGCCTGCTTAACCTTAAGCAGGCTCAGAGCATTTAAGTCAAACTATCTTCTTATACCCAGCTTGGCGATGAGTGTTCTGTATCTTTCGATATCCTCAGCCATAAGGTAATTGAGTAATCCTCTTCTCTGTCCAACCATCATCAGAAGACCTCTTCTGGAGTGATGATCCTTTTTATGTACCTTCAGGTGCTCTGTCAAGGAGTTGATCCTGTCAGTAAGTATCGCGATCTGCACTTCTGGTGAACCTGTGTCCCCTTCGTGTCTCGCATGTTCAAGGATAATTTCTGTTTTTCTTGCCTTATCAATCATTGTAATTCCTCCTAATGTTTAATCCCCTAAGCCCAAGATAAAAGACGGCAATCCTAAAATCTTAGTTCTTGGTTCCTTTGTGGATTATACCACATTGGCATTTTTTTGTAAACGTCAAAACAGCCTGACCAGCTCTTTTTCTCGGGCCTGTTCCCTGTCCTTCACAAGCTGTTCGACGAGAGCATCCAGGGAGTCGTATTTGACCTCGCCCCGCATGTACTCAAGGAAATAGAGCCTGACCTCTTCCCCATAGATGTCCTCATCGAAATCCAGGATGTAGGTCTCTATGGAGAGCTTCTGACCGTTCATGATGGTAGGATTGTATCCCACCGAGCTGATTCCACGGTGCAGGATGCCCTTGACGGTGATGTTCGTATAGTAGACCCCGATCTTGGGAATCAGGTATTTGTTGTCATAGGTCATGTTCGCCGTCGGGAATCCGATTTTTCTGCCGATCTTCTTCCCGCCGACGACGGTTCCTCTCAGCATGAAGGGCTCCAGGAGAAGCTCATTCGCTTCCCTGATCCGTCCATTGATGATGAGGTCCCTGATCCTGGTGCTGCTGATCACATTGTCCTCGGACAGTGCGGCATCGAGCACCATGAGTTTGAACCCGTACTTGTGGGAAAGTTCCTTCAGGGTGTCCACGTTTCCTTTGTTCAGGTAGCCGAACTTATAGTTGAATCCCACGACAAATCCTTTGGCGTTGTACTTCTCCAGGAGCATCCTGACGAAGGCTTCCGCTTCGGTCTTCATGTATTCTTTCGTGAAGGAGACCACCGCCGTGATGTCGATCCCTGAGCTCTCCAGGAGATGCAGCTTCTGCTGCGTATCCATCAGGAGCTTTGGAGTCGCCTCCGGTTTCGCTACGGTCAGCGGGTGGTTCTTGAAGGTATATACCATGCTCTTCACTCCATCGGCCAGGGCCTCGTCCACGACCCTGTTGATCAGGGACATGTGTCCGAGGTGAAGGCCGTCAAAGCTGCCCAGCGCGATATAGGTCTCTTCTTTCAGTTCTCCCCTGAATGTCTCATCTATTACTCTCATATTTAACCTCACCTAAGATTCAGCTTGAGGAAGAAAGTATCATCCTTCTTCTCTCCCAGGCCAAGGAACGCACCATCCGTCGTATATACGCGGTAGACTGCCTCCCGGACCTCGCCTGTTATTCTACTGTCACGGATCTTTACCCCATTCACAAGAAGACCGAGAAATTCATCGGCGATGGTGAACGCCTCATAACCCTCAAGGATCCTGTCCATCGGGATAAGATACCGCTCCGGGTCTTCCGCGAGCTTTTCCGCCGTCACAGCGTCCCCGATCTCGAAAGGCCCGGACGTTTCCCTGACAAGGCTCGTCATGAGGGCTCCACAGCCAAGGTCCTGACCGATATCATCGATCAGGCTCCTGATATAGGTCCCTTTTCCGCACCTCACCCGGATGACGCCATCTGTGCCATCAAATTCCAGAATTTCCACAGCATGGATTTCAATCTCTCGCATCTCGCGCTCGATCTCTATTCCCTGCCTTGCCAGCTCATAGAGCCGGACTCCGTCTTTCTTCAGCGCAGACTACATGGGGGGCAGCTGTTTCTGCTTCCCCAGGTATCTCGAGACAACCTCCCTGACCACGGATTCCCCTGGAACAGGTTTCCCTGTCGCCCGGACTTCTCCGAAAGCATCCAGGGTGTCGGACACGAAGCCCAGTCTGAAGCCGGCTTTGTAGGTCTTCTCTTTCCCCATGATGAAGTCGACGAGTTTTGTCGCCTTTCCTACACAGATCGGGAGGACACCTTCCGCTTCCGGGTCCAGTGTTCCGGTATGTCCTACTTTCTTCGTCTTCAGGATCTTCCTTACCTTGGCGACACTTCCGAAGGAGGTGTCGCCCCTATCCTTGTAAAAATTGATTACTCCGTCCATTCAAGCCGCATCCTTCCAATGACGTCAAGCAGCAGCCGCTTCGCTTCCTCCACGGATTCCGCCTTGATGTTGCATCCTGCCGCCCTGACGTGTCCGCCGCCTTCAAAAGCCTCACAGATCACCCGGGCATCCAATTGGGTCTTTGTCCGGAGACTGACCCGGAAGAATCCCTCCGCTTCCTTGAGGAGGACTGAGACTTCACACGTCTTCGACTCCAGGCCGTAGTTCACGATATCGCCGGAATCCCTGTCCGAAATCGATAGGCTGTTGAAATCCTCTGAGTGGAGGTACATGAAAGTCACATAACCGTCCATAGCCTCTTCGAGGGAATCAAGCGCTTTCCCGAGAAGCTTCAGCCTGCTGAAGTCCCTGGATTCGAAAAGGTTCCTGTGGATGGTCGGGAAATCGATTCCCGTCTCCACAAGTTCCTTGGCGATGGCATGGGTCTGACCCGTAGTGGATTCAAACCTGAAAGATCCGCAGTCGGAGACGATGGCAGCGTACAGGCTTTCCGCGATAGGTGCCGTGATCTCCACGCCAAGTTCCCGGAGCAGCAGGAAGATGATCTCCCCCACCGCCGAGGCCTTGGTATCCACATAGTTCAGGTCGCCATAGAAATCATTGGAAAGATGGTGGTCAATGTTGACCACCGGATGTCCTTCCATCGTATCGAGGTCCATGGAAAGCCTGTCCTTATTTCCGCAGTCCAGTGCGATGACGACTTCAATCCCTTCAGGGACCTTAGGTGCCGTACCGGCATATTCCTCATAGAGACTGAGAAAGGAG
>DATISI010000306.1:0-5768 GCA_035581745.1 Clostridiaceae bacterium | reverse complement strand
ATCTCCTTCGTCAAGAGTGGTGGCAAACTCATACCCAAGTGGAATTATAAGAACTGCATCCGTTGCTTCTGCTGCCAGGAACTCTGTCCTGTAGGCGCGATCGTCATCCGTCAGAAGAAACTGAGCAGCCTGCTCGGCCTTCGCTAAAGCGCTTCGACTGAATCTGCTGGAACAGGTTAGTACCTGAAATCAGGATGTGTGCAGGATAGAAGATGGATTAAAACTTGAGAGACCTGGCATCGGTACACAGTTGATGTGGTACCGATGCCAGGTCTCTTGATTTAACCTATTGAGTTTTGGATGATATCCCATCCTGCCGTAAATCTGGATTTGTAGACTTACTGAAACGAAAGCTCCCTTGTCTCAGGCAATCTCCAGTACATGGATTCCATACAGGATCCATAGATGAGCTGACATCCTTACGTTGCGCGGTCTTCAACAATGTCCTGCTTCAACACAAGGACCTTGTCCCTGTCCTGGGATCCTGATCTCAAGACAACGGTGTCGCGGCCATTCAGGTCTTTCAGGTAAGCGATGAGCTCCACGCTGATGACTTCGCCAGGAAGGAGGATGGGGACACCTGGTGGATATGGCGTGATGCGTTCCCTGGAGACCCTTCCAGCAGCGTCTTCGAGCCTGACTTCCTCACAGCCCATGAAGAGCGTTTCCCGCTCGGAGAACAGAGTGATGGGTTCAGGCAGGGGGGACATCGGGGATGAAGATTCCCCTGAAGCCTCATGCGTTGAAGTGATCAGGGATGTCTTTCCAAAGATATCCTTTAGTGAAGTCGCAAGATGGAGGAAATCCTCTCTGCTATTCATGATGCTTGTAAGGAAGACGAGACATTCTCCTTCGGTCATCTCCACCTGGATGTGGAAATCCTTCCTCAGGATGCCCGAGAGGTCAGTCCCATCAAGGGGTGTGGAAAGGGTGACCCTCGTGGGATCCATCTGTCCTTCCTCGAGATCAGAATCCGTAAGGAAACGGATGTCTGTGAGGTCCTTCAGACTTTCCTTCAGTTCGTCGATGTTCTCCAGCAGGTCCGACAGGAGCGCTTCGCCCCTGGTCTCCATCAGGTACCTTGCCATCTCCAGGGAAGCCATGAGGATATAGGAAGGGCTGCTGCTCTGGAAGACGCGAAGATAGTACTCGACCCGACCAATCTCTTCACTTGTCAGTCCCTCGCCAAGATTCAGTACGGCAGACTGGGTGAAGGAGGTCAGGGTCTTGTGGAAGCTGCAGGTGGAGGCATGTGCGCCTTGGGAAAGCGCGGTTCCTGGAAGCCTTTTGCTGAAACCTAGATGGGCACCATGCGCTTCGTCCACGACCAGCCGGAGATTTTTCTCCCTGCAGAAAAGGGCGATCCCTTTCAAATCAGGCATGATTCCAAAGTAGCTGGGTGACGTGAGGACAATACCCTTCACGTGAGGGTGCGATTCAAAGGCCTTCCTGATGGCCTCAAGGGTCACGCAGGAGGGGATATGGAACCGGGGAAGGAGCGATGGCTGGACGAACACGGGCTGGATTCCCGAAAGCCCGATGGCGTTATAGACGGACTGGTGGCAGTTCCTCTGGATGATGACGCTGTCCCCCTTGTTGAACAAGCCCATGATCATGGCATAGTTGCCAGACGTGCTGCCATTCACCAGGTAGTAGCTTTTCTTCGAACCCATGGCCTCGCTGAGCAGTTCCAGGGATTCCATGATGACCCCCTCGGGGTAGTGCATGTTGTCCGTTCCGGGTACCTCAGTCACATCGAGATGTAGGAGATGCTCTTTGAGGTATTGGATCTCTTCCAGCGCCTCCATCTGCTTGTGTCCCGGCATGTGGAAGAGCGTGTTTTTTTCTTTTGCATAAAGTTCGAGTCCCTTTATCAAAGGGACTCTCTTCTTGTCTATCATAAGAACAGGAGCTGATCCTTGTCGTCTTCGGCCTTGATCATCCGTGTCGCTTCTATCATGAGCGCACACTCCAGTCTCTTTTTCTGCATCTCGCATCCTACTTTGTAGGGCTTGGCGATATCGCCGTTGAAATTGATGGCGTTGGCATGGCATCCGCCTGAGCAGTAGAACTTCGCCCAGCAGTCCTTGCAGTCTTCCTTGGTGTAGACGTGGGTGCTGCGGAAGTAGTCCTTCATCTCCTGTGGCAGGACGAGGTTCTCGTCGAGGATGTTCCCCATGAGGTACTTCTCGTCACCGACGAACTGGTGGCAGGGGAAGATGCTTCCATCCGGTGTGATGGATAGGTACTCTGTTCCGGCTCCGCATCCTGTGATCCTCTTGATGACACACGGTCCCTGGGTCAGGTCCACGATGAAGTGGAAGAAGTCGAAAGGATCCTTGTTGACCTTCATGTCCGCATAAGCGATGGCGAAATCCTCGTATTCCTTGAGGATCGCCGGAAGGTCTTCCTCCCTGATGGCGAATGGGTTCCCATCCGCGGAGACGACAGGCTCCATGGAGGTGTGGATGAATCCAAGCTCCTTGAAGTGCATGATATCCTTGGAGAAATCGAGGTTGTTCCTCGTGAAGGTTCCTCGGATATAGTAACTCTTCTCTTTGCTCCTCTTGGAGACAAGCTTCTGGAACTTTGGAACGACCACGTCATAGCTTCCCTTGTCTGTCAGGGTGAGTCTCATGAGGTCGTTGACCATCGGTCTTCCGTCCATGCTGAGGACCGCGTTGTCCATGTTCTCGTTGATATAGTCTATCGTCTTGTCATCGAGCAGGACGCCGTTGGTCGTGATGGTGAACCTGAAGTTCTTGCCCTTCACCTTGGCGATTTCGCGACCGTAGTCGACGAGTTCCTTGACCAGCTCGAAGTTCATGAGCGGTTCTCCACCGAAGAAGTCCACTTCGAGGTTTCTTCTGCTCCCGGAATTGTCGACGAGGAAGTCCAGTGCCTTTTTCCCGACCTCAAGGCTCATCAGCTCTTTCGCGCCTCCGAAATCTCCCTGTGAAGCGAAGCAGTACTTGCACTTCAGGTTGCAGTCATGGGCCACATTCAGGCATAGGGCCTTGACGACCTGTTTCCTGTTCTGGAAAGCATCGAGGTTGATGTAGGCATCATCGGAATAGAGCATGCCTTCACCGATGAGCGTCTCGATCTCTTCGACAGAATCGTCGATATCCTCTTTGCTGTGCTGGCTGAGCAGGGTATAGAGCTCATCCTTCTTCATGAGGCCTGCGATGATCGCAGGATAGTGGTCGAGGACGTCATACGTGATGTCGTCGACGACGTGTACGGAACCTCCGTTGACGTCGAGCGCGACGTTGATCCCATTCATCTTAAATTTATGTACCAAAGTTAATTCCCTCCAAATCTATAAGCAGTCCGCAGGCTGCGCAAACACAATGTGCGATTCTCTTAAAGGCCATCGGGACTCCCTGAAGGAGATCCCAATATGCCTATAACGTGGAAAAGGGAACGAATCAGATTCCTTCCCTTTTTCCGCAGGTGGTGTTGTTATTTCTCTCTTTCACACTCTTGGTTCGCAACTGTGCAAGAGGTCTTGCAGGCTGACTGGCATGATGTCTGGCACTCGCCGCATCCACCCTTGGCAGCACTTTTCTTGAGCGTACTCTGAGTCAAAGTCCTGATGTGTTTTTTCATGGCACACCTCCTTGGTTTAATTTATATAGCGTTAATATTATATCATAATTGTTCTCCATAAGATATGAAATTATCAGCGCATAGTGTTAAATTTCAGGACACCTGAGGGAGGGGTCCGGGTGGATTCCAGGCGAAGCGATGACGTGAAGAAGATAAGAATCAAAGGAATATGCGATGCACCATGGTATGGTGCGGTTGAGGAATATGATGGGGGACATGATCTATGAACATAATTTCCGAAAAAATGTTTTCAGAATATTAATCAGATTTTAATGTTGGGATATTTACAATAGTGTGCGTCATACACTATAATGGAATCAGGAGGTGGGGAGATGGAAATCAAAGATGACATCTATGAGAGTCTGGTTTCGGAGTTCAGGAGAGGATTTATCGTCCTTGGTGTGCTCAGCCAGCTGGAACAGCCTGAATATGGTTACTCCCTGAACACCCTGCTCGAAGAGAAGGGACTGAGGATCGATCCAGGCACGCTGTATCCGTTACTGAGAAGGCTGGAGAAACAGGGACTGCTCGCATCATCCTGGGACACGGATACCAACAAGCCTAGAAAATACTATTCCATGACAGACTATGGGCGTAAGACCTATAAGCGCCTGGTCGAGGAATGGGCTGCCATGTCGGAGCTCATGGGCACACTCATCCAAGGAGGAGAGAAATAATGGAAAGCCTGAACAGATATGTCTATGCCGTCACGAAACGGCTTCCTGAAAACCAGAGGGAAGAAATCGGTAAAGAAATCAGGAGCATCGTCCTCGATATGGCAGAGGGTTATGACCCGAAGCACAGCGAGGAGGAAAGGATCGTCCATGCCATTGAAGAACTGGGCAGGCCGGAAATCCTTGCAGAGAACTATATGGATAAGCGTTATCTGGTAGGACCAGCATATTTCAGCAATTACCTCATGGTCCTGCAGATTGTCCTGGCCTGCGTGTTCGTAGGACTGTCAATCGGATTCCTGCTCTCCATCTTCACGGCTGAGAATCGCACAATCCTGGATTTCGTCACAGGTTATCTGGGCTCCATCTTCTCCGCACTCATGCAGGTCTTCGCCTACGTCACCCTGATCTTCTACTTCATTGAAAAGAATGAGGACAGGATGGCATACAAGGAAGGAAAGCCTATCGCGCGTTATTCTCTGGACACCATCGCTGCAGGCGTTGGAGAGAAGGGGAAGCCGGATTGGAAGCCATTCCGTGTCTCGTCTCTCGAGAAAGTTCCAAAGGATGAGTCGAAGATCAGCAGGACAGAGTCAATCGTCAGCATCTTCTTCATCACGCTGTTCGCTGGCATCATCCTCTTCTTCCCTGAAGTCATCGCAGCCTATATCCAGGAAGGGGACGGGTTCCGGGTCATTCCGGTGTTCAACCTCGACGTCCTCAGGGGTTACCGCCTGCTCTTCATCGTCATGTTCGCTGCTGACATCCTGAAGGAGACCGTGAAGATGGTCTACAGGAGATGGAATCTGAAGGTCGCGATTGGAGGATTCCTCCTGTCCACAATCTCCATCGTGCTCTTCTACTTCATCATCAGGGACCCCAACCTTTTCAACGAAGGGTTCTTCACCTATTTCGACAACCTGGAAGCCACCGGAATCCTGGGAACCATCCTCCGAAGGGCAAGAGAGGTCATCCTGTATCTCGCTTTGTTCGGATACCTCGTGGAGAACATCACGGGCTTCTACAAGGGAATCAAGTACGGAGACTGATCGGAGAGAGGTATTGGCTCCAACAGGCTAAAACATAGAAGAAGACAGAAGAGAAAAATACTTCATGAACTTTAAAATTGCAGGACCGGTGATACAATGGAATTGAGAAGGTATCATCGGTCTTTCCTTTGTTTTTTCTGTCCGCTTCCTAAACCCATGACCATTTGACCGTGAACCTGAGTGTGCAACGACAAGGGGAAGGTCGTCCACATCAGGGGTGGCAGTCAGAGGAGAGACGGATAAGGATAGCGTAACAAAAGAGGGAATTGAGGCGTTGGCCTCATGTATAAAAACATGAGGAAGCATGGTCACAAAGCGCGAAAGTCTGGAAGAGGAGGAGCAGGGATGAGGAGAGAACCGTATACGAATGGGCCGACCGTTTTATTCCGAATGCTCCGGATCATTCCTATCATCCTCTTCGTTATCAGTCTGA
>DATISI010000305.1:0-1952 GCA_035581745.1 Clostridiaceae bacterium | reverse complement strand
GAGCGGTGAAGAAAATCTCTGAGGTTGTGATGGTCCCTTTTCCCAGGAAACCGTCCTCAGGAAGCCTGTCGTTGAGCGCCCTGACCTCCTGGAGGATGTCGGCCATCTTGTGGATGGCGTTGTCTCCTCTTTCGGGTGCGGAGCCGTGGCATGCAAGGCCCCTGACGTCCACACGGATCTCCATCCTGCCCCTTTGCCCCCTGTGGATGTTCCCGCCTGTCGGCTCTGTGGACACCACGAATTCCGGACGGATGCCGTCCTCCTCGATGATGTACTGCCAGCATAGCCCATCGCAGTCCTCTTCCTGCACGGTTCCTGTGACCAGGACCCTGCAGCCTTCCGGAATCATGGACAGGTCCTTCATGATCCTTGCGCCGTAGACCGCGCTGACGATTCCGCCAAGCTGGTCCGAAGCTCCCCGTCCCCAGATATGGACCTCATCCTCCTTCCCTTCGAAAGGGTCGAAATCCCAGTCGCTGAGGTTCCCCACACCGACACAGTCGATGTGTCCATCGAAGGCGATGATGCGGTCCCCTTTTCCCATGTAGCCGAGAAGGTTCCCCATGTCGTCGACATAGGTCTCCTCGAATCCGCAGTCCTCCATCTCATCCTTGATCCGGTAGACCCTGTTCTTCTCCTGGCAGGATTCTCCCTGCAGTCTGATGAGGTCCCGGAGGAACCTGGTCATGTCAGCCCTGTAACCTTCTGCGGCCTCCCTGACCCTGACATAGTCAGTCGCTTTCTTGATCATCTCGCAGCTCCTCTTTTCTCCGGATTGCGGGGGCAGATTCAACCGCCTCTTCCGCTGGTTTTCGTGAGCAGCCCTTTATCCCTGGTCACCAGAGGGTGACCGTTTCCTTATCCTTCTCTTGACGACCGCTTATGCCTTGGGCTCATGGTCATGTCCGAGCCATACGATCTCCCTGTACTTCTTCGGGTCCGTATCTCCTTCTGTGGAGAAGAGGAGCACCTTCGAGTTCTCGTCCAGCTGGAGCTTCCCTCTGTAGTCCGCATACTTCTCGTCTGTCATGATCCTGTAGAGGGCTCCGAGCGTCACCGCTCCTGATTCCCCTGAAATCACCTTCCTGTCTTCTCCAACCGGATTTCCAAGCACTCTCATGCCATCTGCCGCGACATAGTCCGGGCAGGACAGGAAGGCTTCGGAATAGTTCCTGATGATGTCGAACGCGATGATGTTCGGTTCGCCGCAGGCGAGTCCGGCCATGATGGTCTGCATGTCTCCGCCGACGCTGCGCATCTCCTTCTCCTGTGCGGAGAGGAAGTAGCAGGCCGCCTGATGCGGTTCCACCACGATGGTGTAAGGTACGCTGTCCTTATGCTCCATCGCGAAGAATCCCTGGATGGCTCCCGCAAGGGAACCGACGCCTGCCTGGATGAAGATATGGGTCGGTCTGTCGACGCCCAGGTCCTTCAGCTGGCTGCTGGCTTCAAGCGCCATGGTGCCATAGCCCTGCATGATCCAGGTCGGGATGTCCGTGTACCCTTCCCATGCGGTGTCCTGAACGACGAGGCCCTTGTGTTCGTCGGCATACGCTGCCGCGAGTCTGACCGCGTCATCGTAGTTCATGTCGGTGATGGAGGCATCAGCGCCTTCCGCCTGGATGTTCTTCAGTCTGATCTCTGAGGATCCCTTTGGCATGTAGACCACGGATTTCTGTTTCAGGCGGTTCGCCGTCCAGGCCACGCCTCTTCCATGGTTTCCATCTGTCGCCGTGACGAAAGTCACGTCCCCTGTCTCTTTCCTGACCTCATCGGATACCATCTTCTCATAAGGAAGCTCCGAGATGTCCTTCCCTACCTTCTGTGCCAGGTAGCTTCCCATGGCGTAGGATCCGCCAAGGACCTTGAAGGCGTTCAGTCCGAACCTGTAGGATTCGTCCTTCACATAGATTCCTGCGACCTTGATCCTTTTCGCCAGGGCATCCAGGCTC
>DATISI010000304.1:0-1990 GCA_035581745.1 Clostridiaceae bacterium | reverse complement strand
TCTTGGACGGCAGCGTGCTTCTTCTCAACAACAAGCTGACCGCCGGCATGGACATCAAAGGCTATGCTGACCTGCTCGATCCAGCCCTGAAAGGCAAGATTGCGACAGCGGACCCATCAAGCTCCTCAAGCGCATTCGCTCAGCTCACCAACATGCTTCTGGCCATGGGTGGCTATGAGGACGAGGGTGCCTGGGACTATGTGAGATCCCTGTTCGAGAACATCGATGGCAAACTCGCTTCAGGTTCGTCCAACGTCTACAAGTCTGTAGCGGACGGTGAGATGGCAGTCGGCCTGACCTATGAAGACCCATCCGTATCCCTCGTACAGGACGGCGCGGATGTCACCATCATCTATCCTGAAGAAGGAACGGTATTCCTGCCAGCGGGATCCGCGATCATCAAGGGTGCGAAGAACATGGAGAACGCGAAACTGTTCATCGACTTCATCATCTCCAAGGAGATCCAGGACGTCTATGGAACAGAGACGACTAACCGCCCTGTCCTTACTGACGTCGCGACTGGCGATGCGATGACACCGATCGACGAGATCGAGACACTGAATGAGGACATCCCATACATCACGGCCAACAAGGCGGAAATTGTAGAAAAGTACAAGACCATATTTGCTGAAATAGAATCTAACTAGTTGTAAGGAGAAAATATGAGTGAAATTATCATAAAGGATGCGACGAAGATATTTGGCGACATTACTGTGATAAAAGATCTCAACCTGAGGGTAAAGAATGGACAACTCTTTACCCTTTTAGGTCCTTCGGGATGTGGCAAGACGACACTTTTGAGAATGATTGCCGGATTCAACACGATCGAAGGGGGAGACTTTTATTTCAACGACACGCGTATCAACAACATGGATCCGAGCAAAAGGAACATCGGGATGGTTTTCCAGAACTATGCCATCTTCCCGCACCTCACGGTACGTGAGAATGTAGCCTTCGGATTGAAGCAGAGGAAGATCGACAAGGAGACCATCAAAAAGAAGACAGACCATTTCCTGAAACTCATGCAGATTTACGACTATGCGGACCGGAAGCCGGACAAGCTGTCAGGCGGCCAGCAGCAGAGGGTTGCCCTGGCACGTGCCCTGGTCATCGAACCCGACGTCCTGCTCATGGATGAACCCCTTTCCAACCTGGATGCCAAACTCCGTGTGGAGATGAGGGAAGCCATCCGTCAGATCCAGCATGAAGTAGGTATCACCACGGTCTATGTCACCCATGACCAGGAAGAGGCCATGGCAATCAGTGATGAAATCGCCGTCATGAAGGACGGGATCATCCAGCATCTTGGAAAACCAAGGGAGATCTACCACAAACCAGCCAACGTGTTTGTCGCCACTTTCATTGGGCGGACGAATCTCCTGGATGGGGAACTCATCCACGAGAACGGTCAGGCGAAGATCAACCTGAACTGCGGCTACAGCTTCTTCTATCCACTACTCAACCAGACTGAAGACCAGAAAGTAAGGGTGAGCATACGTCCCGAAGACTTTATGTTGAATATCGAAACAGGCCTTCGTGCAACCGTGAATGACAGTATCTACCTCGGACTCAATACCGAGTATTACTGCCTTCTGGACGATGGTACAGAAATCCAAATGGTGGAGGAATCCAACCTGAGCACACAACTCGAAAATGGTCAGGTTGTCCCGCTGGGTGTGAAGATTGAGAAGATCAATATCTTCACCGAAGATGGTTCCGCCAACCTGGGTATCGTATGAAGAAGGAGAGAAGAAGCTTTGAGATCTGGGACGGTCAGACGCTTCTCGTTCTCCTGCTCTATGTGGTCTTTCTGATCTATCCTATCGCAAACCTGCTGAAGCTTGCGCTGTACAACCCCCGCACAGGTTTCACACTGGAATATTTCACGAGGTTCTTTTCCCAGTCCTACTACTCCACGACACTAAGGAACTCCTTTGTCGTATCGACATTAGGCATGCTGTTCGCCCTGGTCATCGGCACGCTCATGGCC
>DATISI010000303.1:0-6169 GCA_035581745.1 Clostridiaceae bacterium | reverse complement strand
CCTATCCAAGTACAGGGAAACGGATCTCGTAGAAGACGACCGGGAGAGATGACGAGGACCATTCTGCTTTTAGTGCTGAAATAGGATGGGTCCATCATGGATAGCCTATCGAAAGATGGAACTGCGCCACAGGAGACAGGGCTCCTATGGCGCAGTTCTGGTTTTACGGACAAATTGAAAGGATTGAGGTTGAAGGATAGGGCATGAAGAAACAAAAATCCCCGATAATATATTTTGTCATGGGATTGATAAACGCTTGGTAAAGGAATAAGATGGAATTGAGCATATGCTCAATTGGAGGTAGTATGCCAAGAAAACGCTGTTGTGGACGAATAGAAGACTATCCAGTGGGTCAGCGGTTCATCTCGGACCATCCTGAGGAACAGGTGACCACCACGCTTGGGATTGAAGAGGTGGAAGCCCTGCGTCTGAAAGACGTGAGCGGATTCGACCAGGAAGCCTGCGCGCAGGAAATGGGACTGACGAGACCCACCTTCCAGAGGATTCTCAAGACTGCACGGAAGAAGGTTGCGACGGCGCTTGTAGAAGGACATACCATTATCATCGAAGGGGGAAATTATACCATGAAAAACAGAGTATTCGAATGTGTGGATTGCAGCGAAGTGTGGGAGGTGGCTCCCTGCTCAGAAGGCGGAAAGCACGGCTATGAGATCGCATGTCCAAAATGTGGAAGCATGAGGAAGACGAAGCTGGTTGACGGCGCACGACATGAATGTGGCGGTCACGGCCATCATGAGCACGGGGCTCAGGCTGGTGGATGCTGCGGAGGGAACTAGGTAGAAGAAATCATACCATTAAATAGAATCAAGGAACGAAAAGCTTCTGACAAAACCATGTCAGGAGTTTTTTTGTGGTTTCGTTACGGAAGTTTCATAACTTGAGGAGGTTATCCCTTGTACATTTGTCTCAGAATCGTGATAGAATTCAGGTAAGGGAAATATGAAAACGTTTTAAAAGGGGGAACAGGAGATGGATCTTGAGAAATTGAAGGGCCAGTGGGAAGATTACGTCTATCAGAACATCCTGGATGAGGAAGTCCGTCCCAGTATCGCAATAAGTTGGGAGAAATGCAGGAAGAAGCAGGTCGATCCGATGGACGGACTCGGAAGACGGACGGACCCAAGGCTCTTCCAGAGCATCAAAGCATCCAACAAGTGGCTCATCGATATCGCGCTGCCCATCATGCACAACCTTTTCGAGATTGTCAGCGGCTCCAACAATATCCTCGTCCTGACCGACAGCTGTGGATACATCCTTGAGGCCATCGGGGATGAGGAAGTCAACCGGAGCGCGAAGAACCTCCATTTCGAGCCGGGGATGCTCTGGAACGAGGAGGCTGTGGGGAGCAACGCCATCGGGATCGCGGTTGACCAGGATGTCCAGATCCAGATGTCAGGCGCTGAACATTACTGCATCACGCACCACGGCTTCACCTGTTCCGCTGCGCCCATCCACGGGCTCAATGGAGAGCTGGTGGGCTGCCTGAACATCTCGGGCTACGCCGGGGAAGTGCACTGCCACACCCTGGGGATCGTGGTTGCCGCAGCCTTCGGGATTGAGACCCAGATCCTCCAGAAGCACAGTTCCGACCTCATGCGGACCGCCCTGGACAGCTCCACGGATGGGATTGTCATCCTGAACAAGGCTTTCCAGGCCATCTGGATGAACAGGTCAGCGGAGAACATCATGTTCATGGGACTTTCGGAATTGGAGAAGTACGACTTCAGGAACATCATGCCCGACATCAACTGGGTGAAGATGGACAAGCTCGAGCACGGAAAGCCCTACACAAGGACAGAGTGCAGGCTTATCGTCAACAGCCAGGTCTACGCCTGCAGTGCCAATATCTCGCCCAATGTCTTCGAGAAGCAGACCATCGGATACACGGTATCCTTTGCGCGAATGGAGAAGCTCCTCCATACGGTGAACAAGGTCACGGGAAACTGTGCCTCCTATACCTTCGACGACATCCTTGCCCTTGACCCACTCATGAGAAGGACGGTCCAGCTCGCGCAGAAATATGCGCGCTATGATGGGAACATCCTGATCGAGGGGGAGAGCGGAACGGGGAAGGAGCTCTTCGCCCAGGCGATCCACAACGCGAGTGCAAGAGCAGAAGCGCCCTTCATCTCCATCAACTGCTCGACGCTTCCAAGGGACCTTGTGGAGAGCGAGCTCTTCGGGTACGAGAAAGGCGCTTTCACGGGTGCGCTCAAGGAAGGCAAGCCGGGGAAATTCGAACTGGCAGAAGGTGGAACAATCTTCCTGGATGAGATCGGGGAGATGCCGCTGGAGTTCCAGGCCAAGCTCCTGCGCGTGGTGGAGACCCATAAGGTGCTGAGGATCGGGGGAACCTATGAGAAGAAGCTCGACATCCGGGTGATTGTCGCGACGAACCGTGACCTCAAGACGGAAGTCGCCCAGAAGAACTTCAGGGAGGACCTCTACTTCCGCTTCAACGTGCTGAAGCTGAGCATCCCGCCGCTTAGGGACAGGCCGTCTGACATCACCTACTGTGCCCAGCATTTCCTCCAGCATTTCAACAGCAAGTATCCGGACCAGCGTAAGCATATGGACGAGGAGTTCATCCTTCAGCTCAACCGCTATGACTGGCCGGGCAATGTCCGTGAACTGCAGAACTGCATCGAAAGGTCCTTCTACACCTGCCAGGGTCCGGTCCTCACGGACCCTGCCCTGAACTTCAGCCTTTTCGAGCAGCTTCACCCTAAAGCGGAGATGACGCAGGAAAGTCCTGTCCTTCCGGGAACCCTGGAGGAGCTTGAGGAGCGGAACGTCGGACTGGTCCTTGAAAGCTGTGATGGCGATGTGAACCAGGCGGCGAAAAAACTTGGGATCAGCAGGGCCTCCATGTACAGAAGGCTGAAGAAGTTCGGCATCCAGACGAAGACCATGAGCACGCTCTAGGAAAAGTCTCACATCAGGGAATACTGTACGGAATTGAGACAGAAATTCTCATAATCATAAAAAGGACTTTCGGGATCAGGATTCCGGAAGTCCTTTCCACGTCCCCTGGAAAGAAAAGGCAGCGCAGGGAGACACTTCTACAGGAAGGACTGGCCAGTCTGGTAAAAAGAGGAGTGTACAATTGGAATATTCGCAATATTTCGAGAAATCATCCTTTTGGCACGGCAGTTGCTATAGAGAGGGTAGACGGACCGCCGCGCAAGAAAACTGGAGAGGGGGCTGGAATTTGGAGAGATTCATCGTTGAATTCGGAATCGGTATGGATTTTCATGGACAGGATGTCAACAATGCCGCAAAGAAGGCGGTTCGGGACGCGATATCCCATAGCTGCCTGTGCGGTCTGACGGAAGTGCTGCATCTGGATGACCTGGACAGGCAGGTGAGGGTCAAGGTGACCGTCGCCGTCACAAGGCCTGAGCTCATCGACGAGGAATCCATCAGGAAATGTCTTCCTCTGGGCGAAGTCATCGTCAAGGCGGTGTCGGGAGGAATGAATGTCCCAGGGATCTATCTGCAGCGTTTCGGAGACAAGGATGACAGCATCGAGGCGGCCATCGCATGTGTCGAGGTTGGAATCACCGACTAAGCAATCTAGTAGAAAAGGGGGAAATCATTATGGTAAACAAGGAAGAGATCCGCAGCATGTATGTGACGATGAAGAAGATCCGTGAATTCGAGACGAAAGCTCAGGACCTTTTCGCGGAAGGACAGATTCCCGGTTTCGTGCATCTGTATCTGGGCGAGGAGGCTGTGGCCGCGGGGGCGTGCCAGCAGCTGAGAGGGGATGACTACATCACATCGACCCACAGGGGCCACGGACATATCCTGGCCAAGGGCGGAGAGATGAAGTACATGATGGCGGAGCTCTATGGGAAATCCACGGGCTACTGCAAAGGCAAAGGCGGATCCATGCACATCGCGGATGCATCGAGGGGAATCCTCGGCGCGAACGGGATTGTCGGAGCAGGACACAACATCGCGGTCGGCGCAGGACTGTCGGCCAAATACCAGGGGACGGACAAGGTCGTCGTATGTTTCTTCGGAGACGCGTCAACGAACCAGGGAACCTTCCATGAATCCCTGAACCTTGCGAGCATCTGGAAACTTCCCGTGGTCTTCGTCTGTGAGAACAACTACTATGGAATCTCCATGAGCCAGGCGAGACACCAGGCCATCAAGGACATCGCGGACAGGAGCATCTCCTATGGCATCCCTGGAATCGCGATAGACGGGAACGATGTCTTCGCGGTCTATGAGGCGGTCGGAGAAGCGGTGAAACGCGCAAGGAGCGGAGCCGGACCGACACTCATCGAATGCAAGACCTACCGTCAGAGAGGACACTTCGAGGGAGACCCGGGCAGCTACAAGCCGGAAGAGGAACAGAAGGAATGGCTGAAGAAAGACCCGCTGCCAAGGATCCTCGACTTCATGAAGGAGAATGAGGTGCTCACCGATGACGAGGTCTCAAAAATCGACCAGGACATCATGGCGGAGCTCGATGAGGCCGTGCAGTTCGCGAAAGAGAGTCCGGAACCGGAATTCGAGAGCGCTGTGGAAGATATCTATTCAGATCTCACCGAGGAGGTGCGTGTAAGATGAAAAAAATGCTGTTTATGGAAGCCCTTCGGGAAGGAATGAGTATCAGGATGCGCGAAGACAAGAATGTCATCCTCTTTGGGGAGGATGTCGGTGCGTTTGGTGGCTGCTTCGGTGTCTCCGCAGGCATGATCAATGAATTCGGCCCAGACAGGATCAGGGACACCCCGATTTCTGAAGGTGTCATCATCGGGACCGCGGTAGGGTCCGCAGCGACTGGGATGCGTCCCATCGCCGAGCTCATGTTCATCGACTTTGTCACCGTCGGAATGGACCAGCTCGTGAACCAGGCTGCAAAGATGCGCTACATGTTCGGTGGAAAGGTGCACCTGCCGATGGTCGTGAGACTGCCGACAGGCGGAGGCGTCTCTGCCGCCGCGCAGCACTCCCAGTCCCTCGAAGCATGGCTCACCCATGTTCCAGGACTCAAGGTCGTCTATCCGTCCACGCCACAGGATGCCCTTGGGCTCATGCTCTCGGCGATCGACGATGACAACCCGGTCATGATGATCGAGCACAAGCTCCTCTACGGGACTGACGGCGAGGTCAATGACATGACGCCGATCCCACTCGGAAAAGGCGACATCAAGCGGGAAGGAAAGGACATCACCATCATCGCGACAGGAAAGATGGTCCTCGATGCCTTAAAGGCCGCAGAGGAGCTCTCGAAGGAAGGGATCGACTGTGAGGTTCTGGATCCAAGGACGCTTTATCCTTTAGACAAGGAACTGATCAGGAGTTCCATCGAAAAGACCCACAAGGTCCTCGTCGTCACAGAAGAGGTCAAACGGGGAGGCTATGGAGGAGAAATTTCCGCAATGATCGGGGAAGAATACTTCGACCTTCTGGATGCCCCTATCGTCAGAATCGGATGCCTGAACACCCCGATACCTTTCTCGGTCAAGCTCGAGCAGTATGTGCTCCCGAATTCACAGGACATCGTGAATGCGGTAAGGAAGATGGGTTAGGAGACCAGCATGAAGGCCGGTGCCCAAAGGGCCCGGCCTATTCATTCAGGGGGTGGACAAGATGACTTCGATTGGAATCATCGCGAACCCGGCATCAGGCAAGGACATCAGGAGACTGGTCTCCTATGCCACCGTGTTCGACAACAATGAGAAACTGAATATCGTGAAGAGGATTGTCCTGGCTGCCCAGTCCATGGGGGTGACGGACATCTACTTCATGCCGGATACTTTCCAGATGGGATACAAGGTCATGGACGAGCTTACCTGTGAAGGCGTCCTTCGGGCAAGGTGCCATATCCTGGAGATCCCCTGCAGCGCATCGCTGCAGGACAGCGTGGAATCGGCACGCGAGATGGAAGCGCTGCATGTAGGCTGCGTGGTGGTCCTCGGAGGAGACGGGACGAGCCGTGCTGCGGCAAAGGGTGTCGTGGACACGCCGCTCCTTCCCATTTCAACAGGAACCAACAATGTCTATCCCGTCCTCATCGAAGGGACGGTGGCAGGGATGGCAGCCGCGGCCATAGCCGTTTCGAGGGATCCCTATGGGACCTGCGTGCGGGACAAGCGCATCGAGGTGTGGAGGGATGACAGACTTGCGG
>DATISI010000302.1:0-3550 GCA_035581745.1 Clostridiaceae bacterium | reverse complement strand
ACGCCACATGACCTCTGGACTGCAGTCCTTCCCGAAGCACGGATGCCGGAAGGACAAAAACCGCCCTTACCATGGAGAGGAAATCTCCACGGTAAGGGCGGTATGTCTAAGGAGGAACAGGTTAGGTGTCTGTTCCTTACTGGCAGACTTTTCCAGGGTTCAGGATGTTCTTCGCGTCGAATGCGAGCTTGATGTTCTTCATGAGGAGGATGTTCTCGGCGCTGTAGTCCTCGAACAGGTAGCTTCGTTTCGCGAAGCCAATCCCATGTTCTCCGGAGACGACGCCTTCAAGCTCCCTCGCCCTTCTGTACATACAGTCAAAGACGTCTCCAAGCTTCTTCTTCCACTGGGCATCATCCATGGCATCCCTTAAGACGTAGACATGGAGGTTGCCGTCACCGGCGTGACCAAAGCTCCTGATCCTGACATCGAACTCCTTCTGGAGCTCATCGGTATAGTTGATGAAGTCTGCGACACGGTTTCTTGGCACACACACGTCGCATTCATCAATCTCTGTCGTGGAAGCCTTGACAGCCTCCAGGAACGCGCCTCTTGCAGACCATATGCTCTGCTTCCGCTCATCGGTATCGGAGATCAGGACGTCCAGCGCCCCTTCTTCCAGGCACAGTTTCGCTACCTTGTCGTAGGCTCTTTCGACCTCTTCGGTGGAGTTTCCATCGAAGGAGAGGAGCAGGTATGCATCTGAGCTGTTGTCAGGGAATTTCTTGTCAAGGTGCTGCTCTGCAGCGAGGATGACCTCTCTCTGCATGAACTCTATGGCAGTAGGGGCAACCTTTGACTTGATGATCTTTGGAACGGTACTGATCGCCATATCCAGATTGGGGAACGGAATCAGCAGGCTGATGGTCTTCTTCGGCAGGGGCAGCAGTTTGAGTGTGGCTTCAGTGATGACCGCAAGGGTTCCCTCTGATCCGCAGACCAGGTCCTTGATGCTGTAGCCTGAGCTGTTCTTGACCACTTTCCCACCGACCTTCATGACTTCACCGTTCGGCAGCACGAGCTCAAGACCACGCACATAGTCTCTTGTCACTCCGTACTTCACGGCTCTCATCCCTCCGGCATTGGTGTTGATGTTTCCAGCGATGGTCGCGGTCTTCTCACCCGGGTCAGGAGGATAGAAGAAATCCCTTTCCTCCACGTACTTTGAAATCTCCATGAGCATGACGCCCGGCTCAACCGTAAGGGTGAGGTTGTCTTCATCGAGTTCCTTGATCCTGTTCATCTTCGTCATATTGAGCATGATACCGCCGTGGATGGGAACAGATGCACCAACTAGGCCAGTTCCTGAACCTCTCACCACCACGGGGATATTCTGCGCATACGCATGTTTCATGATCCTGGAAACTTCTTCTGTCGACAAGACCTCCACCATCACTTCGGGCATCCGGGAGATGCCTCCGAGCTCGTCATGGCTGTAGTCCTCGTTGATAGCCTCTCCCGAATATACCCTGTCCGTGCCCAGAAGGTCCGTGAGGAAAGTCAGGTCATTCTGGTCTATCCTCTTGTAATCCATTGTAATGGCCCCTTCTGCGCTTTGATTTTCGCGATCAGCTCAGGAAGCACCTCGTAGAGGTCTCCTACGATTCCATAATGAGCGATGTTGAAAATCGACGCCTTTTCATCGTTGTTGACTGCGAAAATGTATTCCGAACCGTTCATCCCTGCTGCGAACTGTACGGCACCAGAGATGCCGAGGGTGATGATCATCCTTGGCTTCACGGTCCTTCCGCTGAGTCCGATCTGCTTCTTCGCATCCAGCCAGCCGGATTCGATCAAAGGCCTGGTTCCTGCAATCTGGGCATCAAGAAGGTCCGCAAGCTCATTCACGAGTGCCATGTCCTTCTCCGTCTTCACCCCTCTGCCTACCGCGATGATGGTTTCCGCATCGGAGATGCTCTCTTCCCTCATCTTCTTCTTGACACTGAGGACAGTGATCCTGGATGCCAGCTTCGATTCCTCGATATCGCAGAGGATGACTTCGCCAACTGCTGTCTCTGATCTTTCCAGGGCATTCATGACCTTGTACCTCACGGTCGCGAGCTGCGGCCTCGTGTTAGGCGTCTTGATCTGTGCCATGATGTTGCCACCGAACGCAGGTCTGATCTGGACGAGGTCAGAGTTCTCCTTGATGTCCAGGATGGTGCAGTCCGCGGTCAGCCCTGTCCGGAACCTTGCCGCGATCCTTGGCGCGAGAGACCTTCCTACCGTGGTCGCACCGACCAGGATGGAGGATGGTTTCACCTTCTCGATGAAGTCGGAGAACGCAGCCGCATAGGGCTCGATCCTGAAGTCCTTCAGGGCTTCACGGTCATAGACGAAGACCTTGTCCGCGCCGTAGTGGAGGAGTTCTTCCGCCTTGTCCGTGATGCCTTCTCCCAGGAACAGCGCATAGACCGGATAGCCCACTTTAGAGGCCAGTTCCTTCGCCTTGCCCAGCAGCTCCAAAGTGACCGGATGGATCTCGCCTTCCACATGGTCCACATAGACCGCGATTCCCTTCCAGAGGGATTTGTCGATGGCCACGATTTCGTCCTCGACGAATTCCATGACCCCTGCAGGTCCCCTGTTCACGCAGATCTTGCACATCTTGCAGCCTGCGTTGACTTCAATCTTTCCATTTATGTCCTCAATCGCCTTGAAAGGGCATATCTTCACCAGTTCTATGATATTCTCCGGGGTGACCAGATGCGCATTGACTTTCAATCTTCCCATGATTTCTCCTCCTTAATTAGACAAGCTTCAGCTCGATCATTTTCGTGGACATGTTTCCAGCGATGGCGATGCCATCCCCCCTCATCATTTCCCGGTCGTTGTTCGCCGCAGGCGGGAAGATCCTCTCCACCTGTGTCGGAGAACCGTTCAGACCATACTTCCTCTCATCCTGGTCCTCGAAATCTTTCAGGGAAATCTGACGGACAGCCTTGCCCTGCGTCGCCATCTTCCTCTTATAGGAAGGAAGTCTTGGCTGGAAGATGTTCTTCTCCAGGGTCAGGAGGCATGGATACTGGATATCCACTGTCTCGATGGTGTCCGGCATGTCCATCTCCACCACGATGGAGCTTTCCCTGAATTCCACAAGTTTCAGCACATTGGCCACATGAGGGATATCAAGGTATTCTGCCATCTCCGGTCCGACCTGGGCGGTATCGCCGTCTGTCGTCTGTTTGCCGCAGAGGATGATGTCGAAATCTCCAAGGATCCTGGCTGCCTGGGAAAGGGTATAGGAGGTCGCGAGCACATCGGCGCCGGCGAACTTCCTGTCTGATACCAGTGCACCCTCATCCACGCCCATCATATAAGCTTCACGGATGACGTCCTCAGCCTGTTTTGGTCCCATGGTCATCGCCGTGATGGTCCCTCCCTGGGCTTCTTTGATCCTAAGCGCGGTCTCCAGCGCATAGAGGTCATAAGGATTCATCTTGGAATCCACACCGTCACGTTTGAGCACGCCTGTCTTCTCGTCCACTTCAACCTTGGTGGTGCCAGGCACCTGTTTGATGCATACTAATATGTTCATTCTTATCCTCCT
>DATISI010000301.1:0-4157 GCA_035581745.1 Clostridiaceae bacterium | reverse complement strand
TTCTCAAGCCCGAAGGCGCAGGTTGCAATCAGTTTATAATCCATTTTATACTTCCTCTTTTATTATTAGGGAGATCGGACAGTGGTCCGATCCGAAATACTCGTTGTGGATGTCAGCATCCTCGACAAGGTCCAGCGCGTTGTCTGAGACGACGAAATAGTCGATGCGCCATCCGGCGTTCCTGTCCCTTGCACGGAACCGCTGGTCCCACCAGGTGTAGATCTCCGTCTCCGGGTTCCTGTCCCTGTAGACATCCTGGAAACCGGACTCGAGGAGCCTTGTGAACCATTCCCGCTCGATGGGAAGGAATCCTGAGACCTTCATGTTCTCCTTCGGGTGCTTCAGGTCGATCTCGTTATGGGCGACATTGAAGTCCCCGGTGATGATGACCTTCTTCCCTTCGGCACGGAGCGCTTTGAACGCGGCCAGCAGGTCCTCATAGAACCGCATCTTGTAGATCATGCGTTCCTCGCCTCGTCCGCCATTGGGGAAATAGATGTTGAAGAGGCGGATGTCTCCGATATCGACCCGGATGACCCTGCCTTCGGCATCATAGTCGGGAATCCCGGTGCCCAGGGTGACGTTGTCCACGGGAATCCTCGTATAGACCGCCACGCCGCTATAGCCTTTCTTCAGGGCCGAATGCATGGACAGGGTGTAGCCGAGGTCCCCAAGGAGGATCTCCTCGACCAGCTGGTCCACCTGCATCTTGGTCTCCTGGATACACAGGATATCGGGACTGAGCGCTATGACACTGTCCCGGAACTCTTTCTTCATGATGGCCCTTAGGCCGTTCACATTCCACGAAACAATCTTCATCTTCTTCCTCCTCTGGCTTTTAGTCAGCAGTTCCTATAGTTCGAAGATCTTCACAGCTTCATTGCCATCGATCTCCAGAAGTTCCACCTTGATGACCTCCTGTTTGGACGTCGGGATGTTCTTGCCCACATAGTCAGCCCGTATGGGAAGCTCGCGGTGTCCCCTGTCGATCAGGACCGCAAGCTGTATGCTCTGCGGCCTTCCGTTGGAGAATACGGCGTCGATGGCCGCACGGACAGTCCTTCCCGTATAGATGACATCATCCACGAGGATGACCTTCTTCCCCTTGACGGGCACACTGATGGCCGCGTCCCGGATGAAAGGGGATTCGTAGCTTTCCTCCAGGTCGTCCCGATAAAGCGTGATGTCCACGCTTCCTACAGGAACCTCAACGCCTTCGAAGGCGAGGATGCTTTCCGCGATCCGCTCCGCGAGCGGAATCCCTCTTCTCCTGATCCCAACGAGCACGATGTCCGCGACACCCTTGTTCTTCTCCACGATCTCGTGGGAGATCCTCATGATCGCTCTTCTGATGCCGATTTCATCCATCAGGTTCGATTTGAAATTCATGCTATACCCTCCCCATACTGTTCAGACGCATCAGTTCTTTCCTGAATTCCTCATGCACCGGTGTGGTGAAACGGAGTTTCTTTCCATCCGGATCGATGAAACCCAGGGTATTGGCATGCAGGAGCTGTCCCTTGAACGGTCCCTTCTTCAGATGTCCGTAGACGAAGTCCCCTACGATGGGGTGATGCAATGACGCCATGTGGACCCTGATCTGGTGGGTCCTTCCCGTCTCCAGCCTGACCCTCACGAGGGTGAAGCCCTGGTACCTTGCGAGGACCCTGTAGTGGGTCACCGCTTCCTTCCCATCTTGGTCTATGGTGATCTTCATCCTGTCCTTCTTGGACCTTGCCAGCGGAGCGCTGATGGTCCCTTCATCCAGCTTCACTTTCCCATGGACAAGTGCGAGGTACTCGCGTTCCATCGTATGGGCCTTCAGCTGTTCGGAGAGCACCTTGTGGGCCTGGTCATTCTTCGCGACGACAAGGATGCCTGTGGTGTCCTTGTCGATCCTGTGTACGATTCCCGGTCTGAGCACGCCATTGATCCCCGAAAGGTCGCCGATATGGTAGAGCAGGGCGTTGACCAGCGTATCGGTATAGTTCCCGATTGCGGGATGCACGACCATGCCTTTCTTCTTGTCCACCACGACAAGGTTCTCATCCTCATAGAGGATGTTCAGAGGAATGTTCTTCGGGGTGACCTCAAGAGTCTCCATTTCCGGCAGCATGAGAAGGATGACCTCCTCCTCCTTCAGGCGATAGGAGGATTTCCTGACCGTCCCATCGACGGTGATGAGGTCCTTCTCGACGAGTTTCTGGATATAGGAACGCGACAGGTCGGCCATCTCCTCGCTGAGGTAGACATCCAGCCTTTTACCCGCATCGCCGGTTCCGGTGAGAAATTGCATTTCTTCCATTTATTCCACTTCCTTCAGGATATAGATGATGAGGAACACGGTTCCAACCGTCACGAACATGTCCGCGACATTGAAGGTGGGGAAATAGTAACGGGTTCCGTAGTGGAACTCCAGGAAATCCACGACAAATCCCTCACGTACCCTGTCGATGAGGTTTCCCACCGCACCGGTCACGATGAAGGCGTTGCTGAGGGTGAAGAGCAGGGATTTATTCTTTGTCCTGTAGAAATTCACGATGATGCCGATGATGATGATTCCCGTCAGGATGGCGAGCATGGTCGTCTTGCCCTGGAAGATCCCCCACGCAGCGCCCCTGTTCTCCAGATAGGAAAGGTCGAAGAACCCTTCGATGACGGTGATTCCCTCATTGCCCTTCAGGGTGTTCACCGCCCAGATTTTTGTGATCCTGTCCAGGATGAGTCCTGCGACCAGTATGATATATGCCATTTACATCCTCCAAAGCTTCCTAGAAGCGTCTATTGTCTTTTTCAAAGTCTCCATGTCTATGGTCTGCCTGCAGTCAGACAGCGCATTGTCGGGATCGATATGGGCCTCGATGATCAGCCCCTTTGCCCCGGCTGCTATGGCCGCGAGGCTCATGGGATACACGAGTTCCCGAAGTCCGGTTCCGTGGCTTGGGTCGACGATGACCGGCAGGTCCGAATTCTCTGCCAGGTATGCGACACTGTTGAGGTCGAGCGTGTTCCGTGTCGTGGTCTCGAAGGTCCTTATTCCCCGTTCACAGAGGATGACCTGTCCGTTCCCTTCCTTGAGGATGTATTCCGCGGAACCCAGCCACTCCTCCACCGTAGCGGAGAAGCCCCTTTTCAGGATGACGGGTTTCCCCATCTTCGCGACTTCCTCGAGAAGCACATAATTGTACATGTTCCGGGAACCGATCTGCACGACATCGAGGATGTCGTACGCCTTCTCGATGTCCCGGACGTCCAGGATCTCCGTGGAGACCGGGATCCCGAATTCCGCCTTCAGTTCCTGGATGATGTCCAGGCCTTCCGTCTTCAGCCCCTGGAAGGTATACGGTGAGGTCCTGGGCTTGAAAGCTCCCGCTCTCAGCATGTCCACACCAAGTTCCTTCAGCTGCCTCACGATTTTCCGCATGGTCTCATGGTCCTCGACGGAGCATGGTCCCGCGATGACGAGAATGTCCTCTCCGACCTTCTTCCCGTTGATCCAGATGTCTGTTTTCTTCTCTTTCTTCTTATCTATCAAAGTCATCCATACCTTCTTCCATAACCTCCATGATCTTCTCCGGAGGCACTGCGACCCTCACCCTTGGCTTCCCGATTTCTTCGAGAAGGGTGAGCCTCACGTGTTCGTCATTCTTCTTGTCTTTTGTGATTGCCGAAAGGAATCGTTCCCTGTCCTTAATCCGGTAACGCTCCTCCATTCCCAGGTGCTTCAAAATCGACCTGGTCTCCTCCACCACGGCGTAACGAAGGCCCAGCATCTCCATCGAAAGGATGCACTCCGCGACAAGCCCGATGCCCACCGCTTCGCCATGGCTCACGTGTCCGCCTGAATCCGCCTCGATGGCATGTCCGACGGTGTGTCCGAAATTCAGGATGTTCCTAAGGCCTTCATCCCTGTAGTCTGCCTTCACGAGTGCCGCCTTGACCCTCAGCCCCTTCATGACCATTCCCTGAAGCGTCTTCTCGTCGAGGACCTCCTTCTTCAGGTCGCCAAGGATGGACGGGTCACCGATGAGTCCGTATTTCAGGAGTTCTCCATAGCCGTTCCTGAGCTCATGCGCATCCAGGGTCTTCAGGAAGCCGTCCCAGAGGATGATTTCCTCCGGTTTATGGAAGAGTCCGATATAGTTCTTGTAGCCGTT
>DATISI010000300.1:0-7804 GCA_035581745.1 Clostridiaceae bacterium | reverse complement strand
TGGAGGATACACCGCTCCCGTGCAACTGGTGCGGGACTTCCTGGAAGGCAAGGTCTCCAAGGACTTCGAGGGCGTCACGCCAAGCTACGTACCCGGTGTCGCGATGCGCAGCATGGAGAAGATGCTTCCCACCTTCATCACAAGCGGGCTGAAGGAAGGGTTCAGGAGTTTCGACACCAAGATCAAAGGATTCTCATCTCACGGCGCCATCATCACAGGCGTGGAGACCAGGACCTCCGCACCGCTTCGGATCATGCGAAACGCGGACCTCGAAAGCATCAACGTCCGGGGGATCTTCCCGACAGGGGAAGGCGCAGGCTACGCCGGTGGAATCATCTCCGCCGCGGTGGACGGGATGAAAGCGGCCGAAAGCGTCATGCGCACCTTCAGTCCGCTGCCTTAAGACCATCCGTCCAGGCGTCCTGCCTGGCCGTGGAAAGTGACAAGATTCCTGGAACCGGGGAAACCCAGGGAGAAGGAATCCAATTGGTTGAGGTGTTCCCGATAACTTATCGATTTCGTATTATATCGTAAGCTTTGCTATCAAACCATGAATGGTTTGGGTAAAATTATTATATAATTTTTCTGTTTCCAAATGTAAAGGTTTTTAGTATGATTAAAGATAGAGAAATGGGGGTAATAAAATGAAGTATATTTTAGCAATCAATCCAGGATCGACATCGACAAAAGTCGCTGTGTACAGCAGCGAGGATATTGAACTCTATAAGGAGATCATCGAACATGACGCGGAACAGCTGAAGGATATGGTCCACATCTATGACCAGCTTGAGGTGCGGCGTGACGCCATCTTGAACTGGCTGGAATCCAAGGGAATCACGAAGAATGATTTCATGGCCATCGTCGGACGTGGCGGTCTGCTGCAGCCGATCAAGGGCGGAACCTACCTGGTGGACGAAGCCATGGTGAGGGACCTCAAGGAAGCGAAACGTGGCGAGCATGCCTCCAACCTGGGCGGGATCATCGCGAAGGAAATCGCGGATGAGGTCGGTGTGAAAGCCTTCATCGTCGATCCTGTCGCATGTGACGAGATGAGCGATGTCGCGAGAGTGACTGGTGTCCCGGAAATCGAAAGGGGATCCCTTGCGCACTATCTGAACATCAAGGCCGTGACGAGAAGGGTATGCCGGGAGCATGATTTCGACTTTGACCAGGACAACTTCATCGTCGCCCATCTGGGTGGCGGATTCTCCATAGGACCGCTTGAGAAGGGAAGACTGAAGGACGTGAACAACGCGAACGACGGCGGACCTTTCTCCCCGGAAAGGAGTGGGACACTGCCGCTCTCAGGGGTCGTCAGACTCGCGTTCAGCGGAAAATACAAGGAGAAGGAGCTTCTCCGTTACCTTACCAGGCAGGCAGGTCTGCTGGCCCATCTTGGGACCAATGACGCCAGGAAAGTGGAAGAGATGATCCACAACGGCGACGAAACCGCGAAGACCATCTATGAGGCCATGGCCTATCAGGTGGCTAAGGAGATCGGTGCATCTGCCGCTGTGCTGAAAGGGACCGTGAAGGCGGTCATCCTGACAGGCGGACTCGCGTACAGCTCCATGATGACAGGCATGGTGAAGGAATACGTCGGATTCATCGCTCCGGTCATCGTCGTGCCGGGTGAAGATGAGATGAGGGCACTCTATGAAGGGGCTAAACGTGTACTGGACAACGTGGACAAGGAACTTGTCTACGAGGAGGAAATCCTGATATGAGGAGTTACGAAGAGATCTACGCCAAGGTGAAATCAGAATCGAAGAAGATCGTCGCTGTAGCGGCTGCCGAGGACGATACCGTCCTCGTGGCCATCGCGAAGGCACGTGAACTCGGACTCTGTGATGCGATCTTCGTCGGAGACGAGGAGAAGATCAAAGCGATCGCGAAGGAAAGCGGAATCGACATCGAAGGGATCCGCATCATCAACGAGAAGGACCCGAAAATGTCTGCAAGGACTGCTGCCGGCCTCGTGAGGTCAGGCGAAGCCCATATGCTCATGAAGGGCCTGGTGGATACAGCCTCCCTTCTGCGCGCGGTCCTCGACAAGGAGAACGGCCTGAGGAAGGGCGACATGATCAGCCATGTGGGGGTCTTCGAGATTCCAGGATATGACAGGCTCATCGTCGTCACCGACGCCGCACTCAACATGTATCCGACCCTGAAAGAGAAGAAGCTCATCATCGAGAATGCGGTGGACATGCTCCACGCCTTCGGGATCGAGAAGCCCAAGGTCGCAGCGGTGTGCGCGGTGGAAGTCGTCAATGAAGCCATGCAGGCGACAATCGACGCGGCCATGCTCTCCAAGATGAATGAACGTGGACAGATCAAGGGCTGCCTGATCGACGGACCTCTGGCGCTGGACAATGCGCTGAGCGAAGAAGCGGCAAGCCACAAGGGGATAAAGAGCGAAGTCGCCGGAAAGGCGGACATCCTCCTCATGCCGAACATCGAAGCAGGGAACGTCCTCTACAAGGCGCTCACCTATACCACAGAAAGCCAGGCGGGCGGAATCCTGCTGGGCGCGAAAGCTCCTGTCATCGTCACTTCCCGGGCGGACTCCTTCACCTCCAAGGTGAATTCCATCGCCCTTGCCGTACTTAGCGCATCGAGAATTTAGGAGGCAATATGAAAAAGCTACTGATCATCAATCCGGGTTCTACATCGACAAAGATTGGAATCTACAATGACACGACCGAAGAGAAGTCCATCACCTTGAGCCACGACACCAAGGAGCTTGAGGTCTTTCCCAATATTTTCTCCCAGTATTCCTTCAGGGTGAATGCGATCCAGAAATTCCTCGAGAACGAAGGGATAGACATCGCGTCCTTTGATGCCTTCATCGGCAGGGGCGGACTCCTGAAGCCGATCAGCAGCGGAACCTATGCGGTGAGTGAGGCCCTGCTCAGGGACCTCAAGGCGGGTCTTGGTGGCGAGCATGCCTCGAACCTCGGCGGAATCCTGGCCTTCGAGCTCGCGAAGCTTGGCGGAAAGCCATCCTTCATCGCGGACCCTGTGGTTGTGGATGAGATGGAGGAGATCGCAAGGTTCTCCGGTCTTCCTGACCTGCAGCGGAAGAGCATCTTCCATGCGCTGAACCAGAAAGCGGTCGGAAAGCGTTATGCGAAGGAGAACGGACTGGAGTACAAGGACCTTGAACTCATCATCTGCCACCTTGGAGGAGGGATCTCCGTAGGTGCCCATTCGAAGGGAAGGGTCATCGATGTCAACAATGCCCTGAACGGCGACGGGCCATTCTCTCCGGAGCGGAGCGGCGGACTTCCCGCAGGACAGCTGGTTGACCTCTGCTTCAGCGGAAAGTACAACAAGGCGGAACTGCACAAGCTCATCGCAGGAAAAGGCGGTTTTGTCGCCTACCTGGGAACCAATGATGCGAGGACTGTGGAAGCGAAGATCCAGGAAGGGGATGACCATGCCCTGCTCGTCTACGAAGCCATGGCGTACCAGGTAGCGAAGGAAATCGGAGCCTGCGCGACTGTGCTGAGAGGCAAGGTCGATGCTGTCCTCCTCACCGGAGGAATCGCATATTCCAAGCGTATGGTCTCCATGATCAGGGAGCGTATCGATTTCATCGGACCGGTCCATGTCTATCCAGGCGAGGACGAACTCCTGGCGCTTGCGGAGGCAGGAATCAGGGTGCTCGGTGGTGAGGAAGAAGCGAAAATCTACGAATAAGCGTACAATAAGCGTCTCTTGCCGTACAGGTCGAATCCGGAAAAACGCCTGAAAATCAAAAGGAATGATGGATAATCCCCTGTGCGGATGAGAAAAGTATGGAAACAATAGGACACAATTGACTGAAGTGATAATATTTGACAAAATATTATCACTTCTGTTTTTTACCTGTGAAAATAATTATAAAAAATAACAAATTCATGAATTGAAAAGGTATACATTGCTGATTAGTAAGGAAATGGACCATCTGTTATCGATTTTCACCGTTTTGGCCCAAATGATGGATAAATCCGTTGAGAAATCAGGGTTTTAGCATAAAATCATAAATTAGGAGATTGTTTTCATTTGGTATAAAATAAAATCAGGGTACTAGTGTCATGCGTTCAAGACTTACGGAAGAAAAAGAAACGAGGTTGATTACTTGGAAAAGATAAATGTCATCACAGGTCATTTCGGCAGCGGTAAATCAGAAGTCGTGATCAATCTGGCGAAGAAACTGAATGCTGAAGGGAAGAAAGTGGTCATTGTCGATATCGATATCGTCAATCCATTCTTCTGCATCAGGGACCTCAAGGATGAGCTTGCAGCAGAAGGAATCACGGTAATCTCAGCAGATGCCCACCTCTCCAATGCGGAACTGATGGTCGTACCTGCAGCGGTTTCCAGCGTGTTCTTCATGGAGGATGCCTATATCCTCATGGATGTCGGCGGAGACGATTCAGGCGCTGTTGTCCTCGGCCAGTACAACCGGTATTTCAGGGACAAGCCTTACGACATGTACTTTGTCGTGAACACCAACCGTCCACTGACGGCTGATGTGGATGGCGTCAGGGAATACCTCAAAGGCATCGAGAAAAGCTCAAGGCTCAAGGTGACGAAGCTGATCTCCAACACCAACCTTTCCTACGAGACCACCGTCGAGCAGATCGTGAGCGGCTATGGAATCGTCAGGGAACTCTCTGAGGAACTGGAACTTCCCATCGCGTACACCGCGGTGAGAAAGGACCTCGTAGAGGATACGAAAGAAAAGATAGATGGAGAGATCCTTCCAGTGGATATCTATATGAAGCCGCCATGGCGATAAGACAAGGGGGAAAATAAATGCCAAGAGTTGTATTTAGAGAAGAAAGGTGCAAGAGCTGCGGACAGTGTGTCATCGCCTGTCCCGTGAAGATCATCGACTTCAAGGAGACGCTGAACGAGAAGGGCTACAGGCCCGCAGGCATCAGGGATGAACTCAAGGACAAATGCATAGGATGTACATCCTGTGGAAGAATGTGTCCAGACCAAGTCATAACGATTTATAAGTAGGGGGAAACATAATGAGCGAGAAAGTTCTCATGAAGGGAAATGAAGCGATAGGCGAAGCCGCAATCAGAGCGAACTGCAAATGCTTCTTCGGCTATCCGATCACACCACAGACAGAGATCTCCGCATATATGGCGAAGAAGATGCCTAAGATCAACAGGGTTTTCCTGCAGGCGGAAAGTGAAATCGCCGCGATCAACATGGTATATGGAGCGGCAGGAACAGGCGTCAGATGCATGACCAGTTCATCCTCACCAGGAATCAGCCTGAAGGCGGAAGGGATTTCCTATATCGCAGGAGCGGAGCTTCCATGTGTCATCGTCAACATCGTCAGGGGAGGCCCGGGCCTTGGTGGAATCCAGCCAGCACAGTCAGACTACTTCCAGGCGACGAAAGGCGGAGCACACGGCGACTTCAACATGCCGGTATATGCCCCTTCATCCATCCAGGAAATGGTTGACCTTGTCCAGGAGGCATTCGATGTCGCGGACATCTATAGGACACCTGTCATGGTCATGGGAGACGGAATGCTCGGACAGATGATGGAACCAGTTGAATTCAAGGAAAGCTCCACAGAGAGAGTGATCCCTGCGAAGCCATGGGCAGCCAATGGCAGGAATGGAAGAGCGTCACACAACGTGATCAATTCCCTGTTCCTCAAAGCCAATGAGCTGGAAGACCACAACAGGCATCTCCAGGCGAAATACAAAGAGATAAAAAAGAACGAGATTAGATACGAGCTCATGGATACGGATAATGCGGACCTCATCCTGGTGGCTTACGGCACCACGGCCAGAATCTGCAAGAACGTCATGAAGCTCGCTAAAGCAGAAGGGATCAACCTTGGCCTGATCAGGCCAATCACCCTCTGGCCATACCCTGCAGTGGCATTCGATGAGACCATCGGAAATACCAAGCATGGCTACCTGGCCGTAGAGATGAGCGAAGGCCAGATGGTGGAAGATGTCAGACTGTCTGTAGAAGGCAGGAAACCAGTGCATTTCTTTGGAAGAAGCGGCGGAATCGTCCCTAATCCACAGGAGATCCTGGCAAATATCAAGGAAATTATGGGGAGGGCGTAAGGATGGAAAACCAGGAAATGAAGATACTCTTTAAACCGACCACCGGAATGCTTGACGTTCCTACCCACTACTGTCCAGGTTGTACCCACGGTACAATCCACAGACTGATTGGTGAGGTCATGGAAGAACTCGATATCATCGACAAGACCATCGGTGTCGCACCAGTTGGCTGCTCCGTCCTTGCTTATGACTATTTCGCATGTGACATGTTCGAGGCTGCGCACGGAAGAGCGCCAGCTGTCGCAACAGGAATCAAGCGTGCCAATCCGGACAAGATCGTCTTCACCTACCAGGGTGACGGAGACCTTGCCGCGATCGGAACCGCAGAAGGCGTCCATGTCGCAGCAAGAGGCGAGAAGATCGTCTCCATCTTCGTGAACAACTGCATCTACGGAATGACTGGCGGCCAGATGGCTCCAACGTCACTTCCAGGACAGATCACAGAGACCTCACCGTACGGAAGGGACGTCACCACACAGGGATTCCCGATCAGGTTCTCCGAGATGATCGCTACCCTTGACGGCGCATACTACGTAGAGAGAGTTTCCGTGGACAAGGTTACTGGCGTGGCGAAAGCCAAGAGAGCAATCAAGAAGGCGTTCCAGAACGCGATCGACGGAAAAGGATTCAACATGGTTGAAATCCTGTCCATCTGCCCGACAAACTGGGGACTGAACACGGAAGAGAGCCTGAACTGGCTGAGAGAGAACATGATTCCATTCTATCCGCTTGGTGCCATAAAGGATCTTGACCAGGTCGTCAAGAAGGAGGTCGTGTAATATGACACAGGAAATCATCTTTGCATGTTTCGGAGGACAGGGCATCCTGTCCATGGGTAAATTCCTCGCTTATGGCGGGATGGACCACGGCATGCACGTGTCATGGTGTCCATCCTACGGTCCTGAGATGAGAGGAGGAACAGCGAACTGTTCCGTCATCCTTTCAGACGAGGAGATCGGATCTCCGATCATCACCGCGCCGGACACGCTGGTCGTCATGAACAGGCCATCACTCGACAAGTTCGAGGATACGGTGAAGCCTGGCGGACTGATCATCCTGGACAGCAACCTGGTGAACAGGCCGGTCACGAGAACAGATGTCAGAGTCGTCTCCATCCCATCACAGACCATCGCAGACGAGATCGGATCCAAGACCATCGCCAACATGGTGCTTCTTGGAGCGCTTGTCGAACTCACCAAGGTGATTCCGATGGAAGAGCTCCTGAACTCCCTGAAGGAACATGGCAAGGAGAAGTTCTTCGAACTGAACAAGAAAGCCATCGACAAGGGTGTGGAATATTCCAGCCCCGTGCTGATGACCGTTTAAGAATAGACAAGAATCCATCGCAGGATGGAAGTATCCATCGCAGGATGGAAGGAGGCTCAGGCCGACTTCCCTCCTGCGATTTTTTCGTGTCCACAGCATGCCCGATCACAACAGATTCCCGTTAGTTGTGCTCCGTGCAGACCGACTGCCAAGGCGGTAAGGGATACCCAGTCATGAACGCAGGGAACAATTAGTTTACAACGCCGTAACCATTTCCGGCATGTCACACCCTGGTGTTAGTGGTATGATGAAAATAGGCCGGATAGGGTGGGAATCCCGCAAGGCGGAAAACGGGAATCGCAGGGACGGATTCAGACCGATGGGGAAGAGGTGGGATCATCATGACGGAAAGAGGGTCCGATTCGAAGGATGGAGGCATGCTGACG
>DATISI010000299.1:0-2563 GCA_035581745.1 Clostridiaceae bacterium | reverse complement strand
GTCTGGAAGCGCGGTCAAAGGATATGGTCTACACGGAGAATGACCTCCGCGAGACGCTGTCCTATACCCTGGAGCGGAACACCAGCCTCTTCAAAAGCAGGGGAATCCACATCGAATATGACTTCCAGGATACGCCTGTGCTCTTCCAATACGATGAGAAGTCCATCGAACGTGCCTTCCAGAACCTCATCTCCAACGCGATCCGCTATACCAGGGACAGGATCCTTGTGACCTGCAGGAACCTTGATGGGAGGATCGTCGTGGCTGTAGAGGACAATGGAACCGGAATCCGGAAGGAGGACCTCCCTCGGATCTTCGACCGCTTCTATAAAGGAGAGAACGGGGTCCATGGCATCGGGCTCTCCATCGTGAAGTCCATCATCACGTCCTATGGTGGCAGGATCGAGGTCCGGACAGGTCCGGAGGGCACCGCTTTCACGGTATTCCTGTAGGCCGGCTGCCTGAAGCGGATGACAGGAATGACTGTCATCAGTCGTGGCTTCTAAAGGTTCGGTCCTGCACATCGCCAATCACAGTCTAGCAGATGACCCTTTCCACGTAATTTTACCAGGGGCTGTGTCACAGCATCGAAGCACATACAGCGACAAGCGGGATCATGATCCATATCAGAAGCAAACAGGAACGCCCGGGTAACCTCGCCTGGGCGTTCCTGTTTGCGTAGGATTTGCTCAACATCTCTGTGTGTTTTTCGGGGAAGTTCCAAAGGAGACGGCGTAGAATAAGGGTATGGAAAAGAATGAGGGGAGGAAATCGTCGGATGGAAGAGCGATGTTACCGGAATGAATACAAGCACCTGATCTCGCAGAAATCGAAATGCGTGCTGAGTGCGAGACTGAAGAGGATCCTGAAGATGGATGAGACTTCCCGTGGGAAACCCTATAGCGTGAAGAGCCTCTATTTCGACACGCCCTATGACGATGCCCTGATGGAGAAGATCGACGGGGATGCAAGGCGTGAGAAGTTCAGGATCAGATGCTACAATGACGACTACAGCTTCATCCGGCTGGAGAAGAAGGTGAAGGAGCTGAGCAAGGGCTACAAGCTCTGCGCAAGGATCACAGAAGAAGAGACGAGAAGGATCATCATAGGGGACTTCAGCTTCCTGAAGGATAAGGAAGACCCACTGCTCAAGGAATTCTATATCAAGTCCAGGACGATGCTCCTCGCGCCCAAGGTAATCATCGTGTATCAGCGGGAAGCCTACACCTACAGGCCTGGAAACGTACGGGTGACCCTGGATGATGACATCCGGTGCAGCGTGGTGTCCACGGATTTCTTCAACCGCGACCTTCCGCTCATCCCGGAGGGTGCGGAAAAGGTTGTGCTGGAGGTGAAGTTCGACAAGTTCCTTCCGGACCTTGTCCGAGACATCGTCCAGGTGAATGAGACGATGTCCACCTCGAACTCGAAATACGTGTCCGGAAGGCTCATGACGATATGAGGCCTGAAGGCAGGGAAGAAAGTGTCTGAACCTGAATCAGGCAAAGTGAAGCGGGCAGTAGGCCCGAAGAGAAAATAAAACTGGAATGGAGAGAAGAAACATGACATTTACAGATATCCTGAAATCAAGTTTTTTGGAGAAGGTGGCGGAGTTCTCAATCATCGATGCAGGAATCGCTTTGGGAGGGGCTTTCCTCCTCGGAATGTTCATCTATATGATCTACAGGAAGACCTTCTCGGGGGTGATGTATTCGAAGCCCTTCAACACCTCATTGGTGCTCCTGACGATGCTCACCACCTTCATCATCCTTGCGGTCACCTCCAATGTGGTGCTGTCCCTGGGTATGGTCGGTGCGTTGTCCATCGTCAGGTTCAGGACCGCAATCAAGGACCCACTGGACCTCGTCTTCCTCTTCTGGGCACTTGGCGGCGGGATTGTCCTGGGCGCCGGAATGCTTCCACTGGCCATCATGGGGTCCCTCCTCATCGGTGGGGTGCTCCTCGGATTCGTCTCAAGGACGGAACATGATTCCCCTTATATCCTCATGGTGGATGTTGACGGCGAGATTGCTGAGGTCAGTGCGTCTGATCTCCTGAAGCACAGATTCGACCGGATCCGCCTGAAGTCGAAAACCATCACCAGCGGAGACATCGAGCTGATCTATGAGGTCCGCCTTAAGGACAATGACACGACCTTCATCAACAAGCTTTCTGCACTGAAAGGGGTCAGGAATGCGACACTCGTGAGCTATAACGGAGACTATACCGCGTAGGAGGGTAAGATGAAGAATATAAGCTATCTCATGTCCAGCCTTGTCCTGGTGCTTCTGACCATCCTGGCCATGTTCCTCATGCTGGGCAGCAGTCCCTACAGCCCCATATGAGCGAGATGCCGTGGACGGCGTGAAACGAAAAGGTCTTTCCTGCAGCCGGGTTCTAAGCCGGGTTTCAGGAAAGACCTTGTTTTTGTCCATAAGCTGGTCCTTTTTCTTGAATCATGAGGCAGCCCTGGTCAATGGTCATGAAACCCTGGACCTAATAGTAGGACTTCACGATGCTGTCGATGATGCGCTGCGTGGCGAGGGCTTCCTTGCCGCTGGAT
>DATISI010000298.1:0-5404 GCA_035581745.1 Clostridiaceae bacterium | reverse complement strand
CGGCTGATGCAAGAAACAAAACCCTGACAATGAAAATACCGCCTGCCCTTCCCATGCTGCCATGCAGCACCGGAAGGGTAGGCGGTTTGTTTTTTCCTTACGTTGTCCATTTCGCAGCCTTCTCCATGTAGGCTGCCTGTCCCTCTGGGCACCATCAAACTGGTCACCAGATGACGTCTTACAGGCTGATCTGCGCAGGCCGCTGCCTCTTCAGGCGAGGAGCCAGGGATGTCCTGGTGCGGATCCGCTTCTTTCCCCGGCTATACGAGGTCCAGCCGGTAGAGGAGCTCTCCTTCCAGGAGCCTTCCCGTATCTTTGAATCCAAAGCTGGTGTAGAGCCGCTTTCCCCTGTCATTCGATGGCTCGAAGGACAGGTACACTTCCCTGCAGCCTCTGATGCGCATCATCTCTTCAAGAATCTTCTCCAGCGCTTTCCGGCCGTACCCCCTGTTCTGGTATCTGTGGTCGACCATGAGCCTGCAAATCTCGTAGAAACCATCCTCACTGCTGTAGCCATACATCGTGAAACCCACCATAAGGTCCCCATCATAGATCGCTTTCGTGGTCCAGCCTTCCTGGATCTTGGATTGGGCGATCGAAACCGCATTGGAAGCGACGAACTCCTCGAAGAGGACATGCCTTCCCAGCGGGTCCGTGGTGAGCCGGATGCATTCCAGCCAGTTCTTCTCATCGATATCCCTCAGTTGGACCTCCATCTCTCTTCCTCCCTTCCTTTGTCTCCATCCCGTTCCCGACCTCGACTGTCCTTTGACAGGAAAGCCCATTCTCCTCGCTAGAGGTGAATGACCTCAAGGTCCGGGTACACTTCCCTCATGAGTTCGGCCACGATCTTCCTGTGGCAGGAATCCGCATCCTTCTCGCTGCAGAGCAGGCAGCAGTGGTCAAGGTTGCTGGAATAGGCCTCCCTGATGACGTCCCTGATCCCTCTTTCTTCCATGGTCTCCAGGAATTCCTTCCGGAACGAAGCGAATTCCCCTTTCCCATTGCGATAGGTGCTGATGGTCTCCGCCTGCGGTGCGAACCGCGGGTCGTGGACATAGGGGATTCCAAGGAGCATCCTGGTGAAGTATTCCAGGTCCTGCTGCTTGGTGAAGCCTGCGAGCTGGTTCGTGTTGTTGAGCCGGATATCGAGGAGCATGCGGATGTCATTCTCCTTCAGCAGGGTGAAGAATTCCTCCGCGCTCTTCTTCGTGAATCCGATGGTATACAGGGTCTTCGTCATCTCTCTTCATCCTCTCTGTCATCCAGTCTGCTCCTTCTTTCCTCTAGGGCCCTTCTCCTGCTCTCGAGGTCGCTTTTCCTCTGCGGAGGGGAGACGCTGCTGTCTGCTGTCTTCTTGGTCTCCTGTCCCTTCCTGTGATTCTCAGTCTCTTCTTCAGGCTGGTCCTTCATCTCTTTCCGTCTCTCAATCGCCGTTTCCTTGTGGACGATACTGTTCTCCTTTGCGATGACCTTGTCTTCGATCGTCGCCTCACCCTTCTCGATCTTCTTCTCGATCTCTTCCTGTTTCCTCGCTTCCAGCCTTTCGACCTTCTTCTCCGCGATCTTGACCTCATCCTTTTCCAGTTCCTTCTTCGCCTTCCTCGTCTTGAGGATAGTGAAGTAAGGGTCTTCCGCCTTCTTCAGCTCGATGAGGAGCGCGTTGATCTCCGCCGCGAGCAGCATGATGATCGAGGTGATGAGCAGCCACAGCATGAGGGCCACGACGGCACCCAGGCTCCCATAGAACCTCGAGTAGTTCGAGAAGTTGTTGACATAGATCTGGAAGGCGAAGGTCGCAAGCAGCCATCCGATCGTTGCGAAGAGCGCACCAGGAAAGGCGTACCTGACCCGGACATTCTTTGCGGGAACGAACATGTAGAACAGCACGAACAGCACGAAGATCATGGAAATCGGCAGGGCGAACCTCAGGATCTGTACAATGCCTTCCAGTGGGATGGAGGGAAAATACGAGGCAATGAGGCTGATGATCTGGTTGCCAAAAACGATGCCGAGGAGCGCCATGATGATGGTCACTGCGAACAGGATGACCCAGATGATGGAGCTCAGGTATTTCAGGAGGATGTTCCGCTTGTCATCCATATCCATGGCCTTGTTGGTCCCCTTCATGAATGCCCTGAATCCTCCTGAAGAGGAGTAGATGGCGAGGAACACGGAAAGCCCGAGGAGTCCGCCCCTCTGCTGGTCCACGACATCCGTCACGATTCCAGCGGTCAGGTCATAGACCTCTGCGGGCAGCATGCTCTGCATCCGGGTCAGGATTTCTGTGGAATCGATGCTGCTGTACCCGACAAGGGTCAGCAGGAAGATGAGGAACGGGAAAAAAGCGAGCAGCAGGCTGTAGGTCAGCTGATAGGCGAATGCCAGGCTGTCATCCTCTGTTACCCGCTTGAACAGTGACTTCAAAAAATAAAGGAACTTGCTATTCTTCATCCAGTCCGGCATGAAACCTTCCAATGGACAGGCTCCTCTCCAAAGGGATTCCCATGCCTTGTCACCTCCTTGATCAATCTGAATCTCTTTCCACGATAAAGGTCCCCAAAGGACCTCGTGTGGCTTCAGGAAGCTTTGAACCACTTCCTATTGCACTCATATATGGGAATATTGTACCATATCCGCCCCTCCGAATTGTAAACCAGATGCGACCTTGTCATGAATCTTCTACAAAATGGAAAAGGAGAAGGCACATGCCTTCTCCCCTTTCAGCCGCCTGCGTCCTACAACGCGACGTTCTCGAGTGTCGTGATGGTCGCGGAATCCACGGATTCCAGCTCCTGGTCCCCTTCAAAGAAGACATTCTTCGCGAGGATGAGATTCATGAGTTCCAGAATCTCCACCTCGGTGATGTCCGCCCTTACTTTGGGCACCCTCAGTGTGTGCTTCTTACCTGCCTTGTTGATAAAGCTCATTGCCAAAGTGTTCATCTATCCCTACCCCCTATACTGCCTTGATTTCGCTAAGGTCTTCCTGCTTGTAGCCAAAAGTGACCTGTTCGCCTAGTGCGGAGATCTTCACCGCAAGTTCGTGCACGTCCTCTGGGAGGACACCCACCTTGAAATTCCTGAACCTTCTTGTCTCGTAAGTGGTTTTCCCGTTGAGGATCCCCTTCACGTAAGTGATGAGCAGTTGTGTGGTTTCTTTGTTTAGTGATACAGCCATATTTATCAGCCCCTTTCACATACTAAATATGCCCTTCCGGATGAAACCGCAAGAATTCCACGAAAAAGTTCCAAAAAAACTTGGAAACCTGGAATCCCCCGGACTTCAGTCCCTTCGCGCAGCGCTCTCTTTGCGAAGAGTTCTCTTTACGAAGGGTTCTCTTTACGAAGGGAAATCCCATGCCTGTGATCCTCCCAACCATGGGGTTTGAAAGCCTGTGGATTCCCATAACCCATGGGAAAGGACCAGCTGGCCTTCTCTTTGGCCTGCTGGTCCCCTGTCTTTTCATGGGACTCATGTCCCTGTCATTTTTCTGTCTTCAGCTTTCGCGGTTCCGGCTTTCCAGGATCTTCTCCTCAAGCTTCAGGAGCTCTTTCACGCCTTCCGGAGAGAGCCCTGCGAGGATCTCTTCCCGGTATCGGTTCGAGGCCCCGGAGCGTTCCAGCCTTCTTTCCGTGACGGCCTGCCTCCAGGAGATCTTCTTCCTGTTGTGGAAGAGGTCATAGTCGACGATCCTTGTCCCGTCCTCGAGATGCTCAAGGCCGAGCAGGATCCTCTTGATCTTTTCCGGCTGGTAGAAGGTGAAGAACCTCACCCGGTAGACATCCACGGACATCAGCATCTTGGGATAGTCCTTGCTCCACGTCTGTCCCAGGATGATTCCCACCTCAAGCTCCGTCAGGACATGGGTGAGCCGCTCCAGATGGAGCTTGAACTCCCCGAAAACGTCATAGATCTTGATCTCGAGCTCATACCAGTCACAGTTCCCGATTCCGGTATTGAGGTATTTCAGGGCATTTGACCTCAGGTCCTTGAACAGGGTGTAATAGTCCGTGTCGACGAGGAGGCACTTGTTCTGGTAGAAGTCCTGGAGCTCCACCTGCTTGTTCAGGGACTTGTCCGTAAGCGCGATGATGACGCCATGGTCATAGTCATGATGGAGGAACTCGAGGATGTTCCCCTCGGTGCCCTGGTAGTCCTCTTTAAGCTCCTGGAAGACCTTCTCCAGGTCACCGATCGCACGGATGATGATGGACCGGTTCATGATTTCCGTCTTCCTCACCAGTTTCACCATGTCATCGTTGATGAACCTGCTCAGGATATCCGCTGGTGCGCCCTGGAGGATGATGGCATGTGGCCCATCCACAGCCTCTTCGATCCTCTCCTCATCCTCATCTTCCGCGAAGACAAGGATGGTGTTCTCCTCTCCAGCTTTTCCAAATGCCTCATTCAGGGTGTACCGCCCTCCGATGGCATCCTTCTCGAAATACGCCAAGAGCCTGGCCTCATGTTCTGTCACGACTAGTACGATACCCGACCCGTTCCTGATTAATTCAACCATATCCTCCTGCCCCTTCCCTTCATGATGGGGAGCGCGAGCTCCCGTCCTTTTATCCTATAACCCGAACTTCTTCCGCCTGTACCGGTAATCGTTGGTGGCACCCGGATAACGGAGTGTGAATACCTTCCTCGACCCGAGGGTGATGACGTGGATGTTCTGAACCCCGTTCAGGAAGACCAGTCCCTTCTCGATGTGGCTTCCGAGCTCCAGGTTGTGGCCATACAGGTTGAACGCTTCCGGGTTCTCCTGGACCTCCTCCGGGTAGTGTCCCACGAGGAACCTTATCCCTTCAAGCTCAAGGACACCGGAACAATCCAGCACCGTGCTCCTGCTGCAGGCTTCCTGGACCGCTGCCCCATCATCCTGGTTTCCCAGGACGATGAAGACGCTCTCCGCGGAGGATTCCTCCATGATCCGCACAAT
This sequence comes from Clostridiaceae bacterium, assembly GCA_035581745.1. Taxonomy (GTDB): domain Bacteria; phylum Bacillota; class Clostridia; order Clostridiales; family Clostridiaceae; genus Youngiibacter. The sequence goes on along the minus strand of DATISI010000298.1, from coordinate 459 downwards.
CCCTGGCATCAGCCTCGTATACTCCCCAATCAGCTTCGGCTTGTTTCCGATCTTGAGTTCATCTGAAAGGTCACCCGTATGGATGATATAGTCGGGCTTCACCAGCGCAATGAGCCTCCGTATCCTTGGAAAGATCACCGAAGGCGTGTCTGAGAGATGAAGGACCTTCTTTTCCCGGTTTTCCACCAGTTCCTTCGGGACATGGATCCTGCCCAGAAAACACATCGTTTGCGCCTTGAAATTTTCCATGCTGTCTCCTTTCGAATGGCTTGCTGATTCCATGATAACATATCCCTGACCTGCAATCATCCACCTTCCTCACGTAATTTCCTTCGGGACCAGGGAGGTTGCCACAAGGGACCAATCCCTTGAGAGGGGAACATGCCATGTGAGGGGGAACGGCTCTGCACATGACGGAATACGTCTCTCGGAGGAAGCAGGATCGGACGCTATCCTCCC
>DATISI010000297.1:0-6253 GCA_035581745.1 Clostridiaceae bacterium | reverse complement strand
TGATCACCTTTCCAGGACGGGTCTACATGATGCTTTTTGGATTCTTTCCCTTAAACGAGACCTGAAAGTCCGCTAAGTGCCAGTGCGGCTAATCCTGCTACAGCAAGAAGGATTGGGGAACCCCTGAAGGAACCTGTCTCTTCTGCGAAGTCCAGCCTCTCCTTGATCGCGCCGAATACGGCGAAAGCGAGGAAGAGTCCGATAGGAAGTCCGATGGCGTTCACGACAGCCTGTCCAAGGTCGTAACCCTGGTTCACGTTGTCCAGTGCGATGAAGAGCACTGCGGAGTTGATGGTGAGGAGCGGAAGGAGTCCTTTGACCTCTTCATAGATCTCAGGTTTGCTGGACTTGATGTATCTCGCGGCAAGCCAGGTCATCAGGCTGATGACGAGGACGTACACGACGAGGTCCATGACTGCGAAGCCCATGGGCTCGAGCAGGAAGGTGTAGAGGATGAAGTTGACCACAGCGGATGAAGCCATGACGGCCATTGCGGCCACGCCCATGTACAGCGCGCTGCTGAATCTCTTGGAGAAAGCGAGGATCTGTCCCATGGACACGAATCTGGTCAGGACCACGTTGTTCACGAGGACCGCTCCGATCAATAATGCGAATAAATCACCCATGGATTACTTTCCTCCTTCAACTGCCGCATCGCTGTTCTTCCCCTGAAGGAAGACAAAGAATGCGGATACTAGGGATAATGCGATGAACGCGCCAGCAGGCTGGTTGAAGATTCCCATATGGAAACTATCTGGCAGGATGCTTGCGGAGAAGATCTCTGCTCCACCAAGCGGGTTCATCAGGCTGATGCCGCCTGTCGCAAGGAGCTCCCTGAATAAGGAGACCACGACCAGGGCGAGGAGGTAGCCGAAGGCAAGCTTCATGCTCTCCATGAAGTTCCTTGACATTCCGTTCTCCCTGTCGAAAGTCCCTACTCCGAAGAGCAGCACGGAATTCACGGCGAGGAGTGGAAGGTAGATTCCAACACCGCTGGCCAGGGAAGGCGCGTAGGCTCTGACGAGCAGCTCCGCGATCTTGACCAGTGCGGCGATAATGACGAGATTCACCGGGATGACGATTTCAGCCGGTGTGACTTTCTTCAGGAGTCCGATGACGATGCTTGACACCGCCAGGACAAGAAGGACCACGATACCCATGCCAAGACCGTTTGTCAGCGTCGATGTGACGCCAAGGGCGGTTGTCAGACCCAGAAGAAGGACGAATACAGGATTGTTCTTCACGAATCCGGCGTTGAGATTTTTCATATCATACATGTCGAACCCTCCTATTTGACTGCTTCGTCAATGGCTGCCTTGACAGCATTGACGGCAGATTCGCTTGAGACAGTGGCACCGGAGATCGCGTCTATTCCAGCCGCTTCATCCGTGATGGAAAGGTCAGTGAACTGGTCAAGGAATTCCTGCTCGGAAATCAGACTTCCAAGTCCTTTGGTATCATTGACTTCAGCGACTTCGACCTTTACGATGGTATCGCTTTCCTTGTTGATGGTGACGAGGATCTTGTTTGGTGCGACGCTCTCCCCTTCTTCAAGGATCTTGTATCCATTGGCGAGGACGGTATACGTCACGACGTCTCCCTCATCCTCTGTCTGGCTTTCGATGGTTCCTTTTGTCTTCTCTCCGAGTTCCCTATGGATCTTGATCTCGGATCCGAAGTTGATTCCTGTCGCAACAGGCTCAGGTGTGCTGGTGCCATCGTCCACGATGCCCTGTCTCTCATTGAAATCAGCCTTTGCGGCGTTGATTCCACTGACAACAGCTGAGGAGGATACGGTCGCACCGGATATGGTGGCGAAGGCATCTGTCGATGTCTTCCCTACGATGCTGTCGATGAATGGTGCTTCGCCGACTCTTGAGCCGATACCCTGGGTATCATTGACTTCAATCATCTCGAGGCCTTTGACCACACCGTCATTGCCGAATCCGACGATGAAGGTGATGGGAGCCACATAGCCTGGAACCGTCGCCTTGTAGGCGAATCCCTGACCTTCTGCCTCATAGGCTGCGGTGATGACACCGGAATCGTCCGTGGTCTCGACCGGCGCGAACGCTGCACCCGGGAACATCTTGTCCAGAACTGGCTTGTCCTGGGCGATGGCTCCGGAATCGATGAGCGGAGCCAGGGTGTTGTCAGCTAGTTTCAGGATGGCTCCTGTCACCAGAACCACGATGAGTAAAAATACTGCACTGAATCCTACACTTTTTTTCATCTTAATCACTCCTTGGTCAGGTCTTGGATCGCAAGCCTGACAGCTTTGACAACGGATGTCGAGGATACGGTTGCTCCGGAGACACTGTCCACTGTCGCATCATCGTTGTTCTCATAGGATATTCCTGCAAACTGGTCGATAAATTCCTTGCCCTCGATCTGTGTCCCGAGGTTCGGAGTATCATTCGCTTCGAGGATGGCGACACTTTCCACGGTCTTTGTCGCCTGGTTCAGTTTCACTTCGACGAGGTTTGGCTTTGCGCCGTCAGATCCGCCTTCGGTGATGGCATAGCCTGCGGCTGCCATCGTGTAGGTCACGATGTCTCCGTCCTCGGTCATCTCGACCACCTCAGGAGGATTGGAAGTCTGGTCACTGAACAGGTTGATGCTGTCTCCCAAGGTGACAGCAGGCATTCCTGGATTCTCCGCTGATGGTTCAGCCGGGGTCATGACGCTTCCGACAATTGCTGCGGATGCGATGCCCAGGGCAGCGACGATCGCGATGAGTCTCCAGTTCTTCTTGACGGTATGGATCTGCCATCCGTCTGTATATCTTTCAATAAGCGGGGAAAGCATGTTCATGATCAGGATGGAATACAGGACTCCTCCTGGAACGTTGGCCTTCACTCGGATCAGTACAGTGAGGATACCGCAGCCAATCGCGAAGATCACTCTTCCCGCAGCCGAGGTCGGGTTGGTCACAGGGTCGGTCGCCATGAATACGGCACCGAACATCAGCCCACCTGAAACCAGATGGTAGACCGGATACCACATGCCTACACCGTTCATCAGCGCGATGACAGTCGCCATCACGAAAGCGGAACCGATGTAGAAGACCGGAATCCTCCAGTCGAGGACCCTTCTCAGCGCGAGCACGACGCCCACGACGAGGATGAGGGCTGCGCTGGTCTCACCAAGCGCGCCTGGGTGCCAGCCGATGAACAGGCCCTGGAGCCCGCCGAACTGGTCAAGAAGGTTCTGGACAAGTGTCGAGTCCTTGATGAGCCAGCCCATTCCGCTGATGGTGCTGATTGGTGTCGCGCCGGTGATGACATCGGCTGCGGTCGCACCCGCGAATGAGGATAGGATAAGTGCACGGCCTGTCGCCGCAGGATTGAAGATGTTCTGGCCGAATCCGCCGAAAATCAGTTTTCCGACGAAGATCGCGAAGAAAGTACCTAACGCCAGCGCGGTGTAAGTCATGGAGACCGGCACCATGAGGGTCAGGATGATCGCGGTGACTAAAGGAAAGGAAAAGGTCAGATGGTATCTGACATTCTTCTTCTTCACGAGGGCATAGACCGTCTCAGTCGCGACCGCAGTCACAACAGCGGTAAGCATCAGAAGAAGCGCATGGACCACATGGTCCATGGTGTATTCGACACTGTAATAGTACAGCGAGAAGGCGAACACAACGAGAAGACCAAGAATCAGTTCTCTCATGATTCTCTTCGTACTGATATCGTCACGGTAATTTGGGGACGTCCTAACAGAAAAATTCATTGATACTCACCTCCTACTTCTTTGTTGCTGCTAGCAATAATCTTTTCGCCTTACGGACGTTCTCCGTCACTTCGATCTTGGAAGGACATACATAGGTGCATAATCCGCACTCGATGCACTGGTCCGCCCTGAGCTTGGCGATGAGCTTGACGTCTCCGACTTTCTCGGCATTGTTGATCCTGACAGGCAGGATTCCTGCCGGACAGTTGTCATTGCATTTTCCGCAACGGAGGCAGGGGATGGTGTTGATTGGCTTCGCTTCGAGGATGGTGATGGCGTTCGAGGAATTCGTGATGACGAAGTCATCGGATTTGATGGCCTTGCCCATCATCGGTCCGCCTGCGATGACCAGGGCATCCTCCTTGGAGTATCCGCCGATCTGCTCGACAATCTCGCTCACCTTAACACCCACGGGAACTCTGACGTTCACCGGCTTGCTAAGTGCGTCGCCTGAGAAGGTCACCGTCTTTTCAACGATTCCCGTTCCAAGGGTCAGGGCTTCCGCGAAAGCGATTGCGGTCGTCGCATTGTTGACCACGACGCCGAGCTCTCCTGGAAGTTTGTCATAACGCTCTCCGAAAATCTGGAAGACCAGCGTCCTTTCCCATCCCATAGGGTATGCGTCAGGAACAGCCTTGATCTTGATGTTCGTATATTCCTTGGCTTTCGCCTCAAGCTTCGCGATCAGGTCCTTCTTCGTGTCCTTCACCGCGATCATGGCTTCCTTCGCGGAGGCTGCCTTGATGAAGGCGTTCACCCCGATGAAAAGAAGGTCAAGCTTCGCGTCGGTGTTCTTGTAGTCCGCTGTGATGTAAGGTTCGCACTCCACCGCGTTGATGAGGATCGTCAGTGTATCCTTCATGTACTTGGTGTCGACACCTTTTGCGAACTTATATTTGATATAGGCAGGGAATCCTGCTCCGCCGCATCCGATGATTCCTGCATTCATCATGAAGGTGACGAGTTCATCCCTTGTCATCTCCTCATAGTTGCCAGGTTCAAAAGACAGTGTGCGGTCGAACTTCCCATCGTTCTCCACCACGATATGGTCGACGTTGCCACCGCCAGCGTGGATCCTGTTCTCTATGCCCTGTACCGTTCCCGAGACAGAAGCGAATATCGGAACGATGAAATGGTCATTCCTTTTGGCGACCATCTGACCGACCTTTATATAATCGCCCTTCTTGACAAGGATATCGCTGCAATTCAAAAGAGGAATATAAACCAATTTCCCAGCCTGGATATCCACGATCTCGCTGTGATTTGTCAACTCTTTGTGACCATTCAGATGCTTCATCATTGGTCCAATTAATATTGACATACTGTTCACCCAACCTTTCCCTTTTTGTTAAGTAAAAAACTAAAAATGAAAAATACCCGAATTTTTTGTATCATTTTTATTCACTTTCTGAATAATTATATCATATATCCCAGAATTTTAAACGGGATTCTCTTTTTTCTGATTCTTTTTTAACGAAATTTCTTTGATATTCCGCGATTTTGCCCAGATATGAAAGATGTAAAGGTTGTCCTTCGTTAATTATTATTTTAGGAAAGATTACATTCATTGTTAAAAAATATTTTACACTTATTTAACAATCTTTGTTCCATTTCAGGACATATCTGCGCATGAAATCCTCCTGCCTGACCACCTGAATATGACAGCGCAAAAAAACACCGGGGAATCCCCATCATGGGGTCCTCGGTGCATGGTGTACATTCATCTGACCAGGGATTCTCCTGGCCCTCTCAAGTCGACTCTCATGTCCTGCCTACAGGATCTCGATCCCGATGGCCTCGCTTCCCGGTTTCATGAAGAACAGGGTGAATTTCTCCGTATCCTTCTGGATCTCATAGGTGACGACATCGTCCAGAGACTCTCCGGCATTCAGGTAATATTTCTCCGTCGGGCTGTCCTTCTCCTCGATGCTCGGGAATCCTTCCGCTGCATAGCCCACCTGCTGGAACTGCGACCTCGTGTAGTGGTAGAGTTTCGATCCCTCGTTAGTCACGGTGAGGAAGATCTTCAGGTGCTCAGGTGTGCTTACAGTCTGCGTACCGGCATCCGATGGAATCCTCTGGACATCCCTTACGGTGATCCGTATCCCCTCCTGGGTGATGGTGTCATCCTTCGAAAAGACTTTGGAAGGCTTGATGTTGATCCTTACCGTGTCCTTTCCGCCTATCGGACCCTGTCCTTCAGGCCATCCATGTTCAGGGGGATAGTCGACAACCTCATCCGCGATATCGGGCTCCATCGCCACAGGGTTCTTCTTCTTCTTGTGCTCCGACTCCATGTACATGATCAGCGCTCCGATCGCTATCGCGATATACATCCTGCTTTTCCTAACCTTCATTTTAAAACCTCCTTGCATTCTATTCAGCTTTTCAGTTCTATGGTCACCGTGTATTCCACACCAGCGTGTTCGAAGGGTTCTTTCTTGAGACTGAACTTGATGCCTCTGGCTTTCATGGCGATGACCATGTGGGCGAGCACGATACCCATGTCGATCTTGTT